>JAGPUU010000456.1 GCA_018067325.1 Amphritea sp. | reverse complement strand
GATAACATTAAGCTATGACTCGCTTATTGGAACATTCCCCTTTGTTAGAGCTTAAATCCCTCAGTTGTGGTTATGGTAATACCGTTATTACCGAACAGCTTAGCTTTCAGTTACAGGCGGGGGAAATCGCTTGCCTGCTGGGGCCTAGTGGCTGTGGTAAGACTACTGTATTGCGTGCGATAGCAGGCTTTAATCCTTTGTTATCTGGCAGCATCAGTCAGAATGGGCGGGTGATCTCAGATCTGAATTTCACCCAGCCTCCTGAACAGCGGGGTATAGGTGTTGTTTTTCAGGATTACGCACTTTTCCCCCATCTTAGCGTGTTTGATAATATCGCCTTTGGTTTGAATGGCCGAAGTTCGTCAGAAAAAAGAGAGGCGGTTAATAGCTTGCTGAAGCTGGTTGAGCTTCCGGATATTTCTTCCCGTTATCCCCATGAGCTGTCAGGCGGACAGCAGCAACGAGTCGCGTTGGCCCGCGCCCTGGCGCCTAAGCCTAAATTGCTGTTGATGGACGAGCCTTTCTCTAACCTTGATACCGATCTTCGTCGTCAACTGGCGTTAGAGGTTCGTTCTATTCTGAAAGATCAGGGTATTGCGGCGATTATGGTCACCCATGATCAGGAAGAAGCTTTTGCTATCAGTGATAAATTAGGCATCCTTGCAAATGCACAGTTACAACAATGGGGAACGCCTACGGAACTCTACTATCAACCATTAAATCCTATGGTTGCGGGGTTCGTCGGTAAAGGGGAGTTGTTTGATGCCGAGTGTCTGAGTGAGACAACGGTGCAAACTGAATTGGGCACTATTGAATTTGCCGAGCCATTTGGCGCTGAATCCGGTAAGCCGTTATCGCTTTTTATTCGCCCTGCGGATATACGGCCTAGCATGGAGCAGGGCGCAGTGATGGCAAGGGTGGAGCGGAAGGAGTTCCTGGGTAATTCAGTGGTTTATCAGTTGATGCTGCCTTCAGGGCGGCAGATTGAGTCTGAAATTTTTGAACCATTGATGTTTGAAGTGGGTTCGCAGGTCTCTTTACATATTGCCGCGCACCGGCCGATAGCTTTTGCCTCTTAGTTTATTATCTAAACGCCATACGCAAAAGTAGATTTCTTAAGTAGGGCTCATAAGTAGGGCTTTACAGTAGAGCTCTTAAGTAGGGATTTAAAGTAGCGTTTTAGTTGCTATCTCGGGTTCCCGAGATAGTTCTGCTGAGTAGAATAACCGGAATAATCCCCACTAATACTATTAACAGTGCCGCCAGCGAACAGGCTTCCAACATTTCATCAGAGGCGAACTGATAGACATAGGTTGCTAGGGTGTCGTAATTGAACGGGCGCAGTATTAGTGTGGCGGGTAGCTCTTTCATACAGTCAACAAACACCACCAGTGAGGCAGTTAGTATTCCTCCTTTGATCAGGGGTAGGTGTACTTTGACCAGTGTCTGTAGGGGGGAGAGCCCCAGCGAGCGTGATGCCATATCCATACTTTCGGTGATCTTGTTCAGACTTGACTCCACCGAACCGACCGACACTGCAAGAAAACGGACCACATAGGCAAAGACCACTGCGAAGGCTGTTCCGCTGAGCAATAGACCTGTGGATATATTGAAATACTCTTCCATCAGGCTATCCACTGCATTATCAAAAGCTGCCAGAGGGATAATTACACCTATCGCCAGTACTGCGCCCGGCATTGCATAACCTAGGCTTGAGAACTGGGCAGCAATTTTCAGGCTTTGCTTTTTATGTAAGCGTTTTGAGTAGGCCAGTAACAATGCAATAACGATGGTCAGCAGTGCGGCGATGGTCGAAAGAATGAAGCTGTGGCTGGCATGAGTGATAAAGTCACTGGTCCAGAGCTGGTCTAAATTACTGAATGCGTAGCCGGCAAGTACCCAGACAGGAATGACGAAGCCGGTAATAACGGGCAGGGCGCAGAGTAGAGTGGCTCCCCAGGCCTTCCAGCCGGATAGTTGGTAGCCGGTGAGTGCTTTGAAACGGTCTGAGCTATGAAATTGTCGTTGTTTCGACCGTGCCAGTCGTTCCAACGAGATTAGCATAACTACAAATATCATCATCAGACTGGCTATTTGGGCAGCGCCGCCCAAATTATTCATGTTCAACCAGGTGTCGTATATCCCTGCGCTCATGCTTTTAACTGCAAAGTAATCCACAGTGCCGAAGTCGTTGAGGGTTTCCATGGATACCAGGGAAAGTCCTACAGCGATAGCGGGTCGGGCGATCGGTAATGATACCCGGTAGAAGCTTTGAAACGGAGTGCAGCCTAGGGTGCGACTTGCATCATGGATAGTAGTTGATTGCTCCAGAAAAGAAGCGCGGGCCAGTAGATAAATGTAGGGATAGAGAACCATCGCCAGCATCAGGATTGCACCGCCTAAGGTACGAATATCCGGAAACCAGTAGTCCCGGGCAGTTTGCCAGCCGAATATCTCACGTAGAAAAATTTGTAGTGAACCCGAGTACTCAAGCAAGTCAGTATAGACATAAGCGATGACATAGGCGGGTACAGCAAAAGGTAAAAGTAGTGCCCATTCAAAGATTCGTCGACCAGGGAAACGGCACATAGTGACCAACCAGGCACCACAAACTCCCGTTGCAATGGAGAGCGCGCCTACGCCAAACAGTAACTGAAGCGTTGTTATGACGTATACCGGTAGGACGGTTTCTACCAGATGGGCCCAGATGTTTTCTTCGGGAAAGAGGGCCAGATAAAAGACTGACAGCACCGGCAACGCTATCATCAAGGCGGTTGTCCAGGTACAGCTATACCAGCCAAACAGATACCCTCTGCGCCCGGATATCAACGGGGGGAGTTGTTCTGTTTCATGTCTGGCGGGTTCGGCTTGCATCTGTTGCCTTATCTAAATGAAAACAAAAACGAAAAACGGTAGCGCGCAGACTACCGTTTTGAATTTAGATTGTCGATATAAGCCGGATACTTTATCAGGTTATATCAGTTATCAAAGCCAACTTTGTCAACTAGTTTAGCCGCATCAACACGTAGCTTGGCTACTTTCTGCAGGCTAACACTGTCCTGTTTGAACTCTCCCATGTATTGCTCAATCAAAGCAGAACGCTTGGTGTTGGGGCGAACAGGGAATTCAAAGTTCGCTTCTGCATACATCGCCTGGGACTGGGCTTTACTGAGGAACTCCATCAGTTTAATGGCGTTGTCTTTATTGGGTGCGTATTTAGTTAGTGCGGCACCGGATATGCTCATATGCGTGCCACGATCTTGCTGATTAGGGAAAACCAGGTTAACAGAGTTAGCCCACTCTTTTTGTTCAGGTTGCTTTTCGTTGGTGATCATCTTGCCGAAGTAGTATGAGTTGCCCAGTGCAAGATCACATACACCCTCTTTAACCGCTTTAACCTGAGCACGGTCGTTACCTTGAGGTTTACGTGCCAGGTTGGCTTTCAGGCCTGTTAGCCACTGCTCTGTATCCGCTTCACCATGTTGAGCAATCATAGAGCCGATTAGTGTCAGATTGTAGCTGTGCTTTCCACTACGAGTACAGATACGGCCTTTCCATTTTGGGTCGGCCAGTTCTTCATAGCTTGTGATCTCACCTTGAGCGACGCGGTCTTTAGAGGCGTAGATCAGTCGAGCACGGGTGGTGAGTCCAAACCACTGATCTTTAGGGTCACGGAACTGCTCAGGAATGTTTTGTTCCAGTACATCGCTATCGACAGCTTGCGTTAATCCTGTTGCAACGGCGTAATAAAGTGGGCTGATATCCGAGGTTAGCAATAGATCTGCAGGAGAGTTCTTACCTTCATGCTCTAAACGTTCTATCAGGCCTTTCTTCGCAAAAACAACATTGGCTTTGATACCGGTTTCAGCAGTGAAAGCTTCCAGCATTGGTTGAATCAGGAACTGTTGACGGTAGGAATAGATATTCACTTCATCGGCAGCAGAAACCGAGGTTGCTGCAATGGTAATTGGAAGAGCGATAAATGCCAGTTTTTTAAAGGTGTTCTGCATTGTGATTATTCCTGAATAGTACCTGTGTAAGGCTTGTCGTAAACGCTTCAATTGCTAATGCGAACCATTCTTATTTATATTAAGATTAAAGTCAATGCTAATGAGTATGATTCTCAATTAAGTTGATTCAGATCAATGAACGAGCAGGTTGGTTCACTCGTTAACCAAAGCAGCCGCCAGGATAGCGAATGCTCAGACCGGAAATAATCTGGCGAGTAATACCGGTACTGCATTCTCAACCCTAAGAATGCGGGGGCCTATATGAATCGCATCAAAGCCGGTGGCTTGAAGTTTTTCAATCTCATAAGGTATAAACCCGCCTTCGGGGCCAATCGCCAGCGTTGTTTTTACCGGGGCAGCGACAGGGCAGTCTGAAGCGTTATAGGGATGAGCCACCAGAGCTCGGGATTGGGCAGCCAGTTCGGGCAGTTCGTCTTCGACAAAGGGTTTGAAACGTTTACGTAGATGAACTTCGGGTAATAGTGTATCCCCTGACTGCTCTAACCCCAGCAACAGTTGCTCCCTGAGGTTATGATCCTGCAGAACGGGTGTCGACCAATAACTTTTATCAACCTTGTATGAGTTGATTAGGTAGATCTGCTTTACTCCCATACTGGTTATTGTCTGCAAGGTACGCTTTAGCATTTTAGGCCGGGGCAAAGCGAGTAATAGTGTCAGAGGCAGCGGTGGGGGAGGGGTGTTGTCCAGATGAATTTCCAGAGTAATGCTTTGCTCAGAAAGGCCGGTTACGGTTCCACGACCGATATCACCATTCAGCAGACCTACTTTCAACTGTTGGCTTTCGACCGGCTGATAGAACTGTTTTATGTGCTGAAAACGCCGGTCACTGATAACAGCAGTGTCCGAAGCGATGAAATCACTTTCAAAAAGCAGAATCAGATTCATGGCGAGCTCTGGAGGGAATTAAAGGCGGCTATTCTAAAGCAGCCTTTATGACTTATCCATCTTGCAGCTTCTTTAACTTATAAGCGAGAGCCGGCCGAGTCAGTCCAAGTTTTCGAGCTGCTTTTGAAACATTACCATTACACTGTGCCATCGATTCTTCGATTAACTGCTGCTCTAACTGTTCAAGACTGAAATTTTCTACTAGCAGGCTTTCGACGGTTTCCTGATTCTCAGTGGTAGATTTTTGTGGTTCTTCACTGAGCAGTCCGCTGCCGTTAATAATGTTCAGGGGATGAGAAGGCTCTGAAAGGGAGGGGAAGAAACTGGCCATTCCAATTGTCTGGTTGTTTTCGGTGAGAATGACCCCCCGCTCAATCATGTTTTCCAGTTCTCGGATATTACCTGGCCACTTGTATTGCGTCAGTGCCTGCATTGCTTTATCTGAGATGCCCGATGTCTTCTTGTTATATAAGGTGCAATACTTTTCCAGAAAGTGTTCGGTTAATAGCGGGATGTCTTCAGTGCGATCTCGAAGTGGAGGAATATGCACAGGATATACATTCAAACGGTAAAACAGGTCTGCCCGGAAACGACCTTCCTGCACGGCCACTTCAAGGTCTTCATTGGTTGCAGCAACAACTCTGACATCGATACGTCGGGTGCGGTTATCGCCGACCCGCTCCAATTCGGACTCTTGCAGTACTCTAAGTAGTGACGCCTGGGCTCTGGGTGTGAGTTCGATGACCTCATCAAGAAAAATAGTGCCCAGGTGAGCGCGCTCAAACTTACCTTCCCTGGATTGAGTTGCGCCGGTATAGGCGCCTTTTTCTACGCCGAACAGTTCAGCCTCAATCAGATCGGGAGGGATGCAGGCGCAGTTAATCGCAACAAAAGGTTTGTTTGCCCGGTCACTGGAGGAATGCAGCCCTTTGGCTACTATCTCTTTTCCGACGCCGGTTTCGCCCTGTAAGAGAACGCTCACTTTACTTTTTGATGCTTTGCGTATCAGGTGGCAAACATTCTTGAACGCGTTTGAGTGTCCAACACTATTGAACAACAGGTCGTCTTCAACTTCGTTGTTGCGAAACTGATTTTTCAGGACGGTAACTTCATTCTGCAACGCTAACAGTTCTTCTATCATCGGGTCAGGGAGTAGGTATTTACCTGCTTCTTCTGCATCGTCCCATTCTTCGGCGGGTCGTCCTTCTATGTGACAATGATCGACGCCGGTACCGGCACATTGTGTCTCTCGAAAAATGACCTGACGCTTCATGTAATAGGTAGAAAAACCACTGGCGTAGCCGATCAGAGTCCAGCAAACAGGCACATCTGAGTTGCCAAAATTTGCTAGATGGGTTTCAACTTCGTGGGAGTTATACCAGTCAAAAGATCCGTAGAAATGGTCCGTATCTTCGTCAAACTCCAAAGCTATTGGGACTACTTTAACCATGCCTTTAATTGCATGAAGTTGTGGCCCAACCATGAACATTTCATTAGCGGTCATATCCGGGCGGATCTTTTTAGCCAGTTCAGCATCTCGCCAGCCAGTATGGTATCCAAAGCGCATCAGGAAGCCTTTGGCACGCTCGACGCCCATGGTTTGAATCAGTTCATTTCGCAGCAATCCCATTACGGAAGAATGGATTAACAGCATTCGCTGCTCATCCAGCCAGATTTTTCCCTCTTCATTTTCAAAACGGATCTGTTTTAAGAGGTCTTGATTATCAGGTAGCGTTGGTGGTGTTTCAGTCATTTTTAGCACAGCTTTTGCTTTTTTTTTGATTATTTTTTGTAAGTTTAAGCATTAAATCCTTACTTATTGTGGCGCTAATTCTACCTAAAAAACAATACCTATTTTGATTCCCTTCTACGATAGTCAAAGTTGAGGAGGGGGGATGTTTTTCACTTTTTCATTAACTTTTAACTATTTCATGAGCTTTTAATCTAGCTTTTTTCCCACCTGCTCATTACTCGCCTAGATTGCCTTCTTTGTTTTTTATTATTTAAAATCAGTTGGTTAGCGATTATTGAATAATTATATTCCATCTTTTTGCCTCTCTGGCACAACCGTTGCAGCATATCCTGTGATCAAAACTTAATTTCACAGGTGAGCACATGGTAGATCTGAAACTACACACCCGTAAAGATTCAGAAGGCAGATCCAGCTTTGATCAGCTGACAAAATTTGTCCGGGTACGTAGCTCCGGAAATGCACGTTTTGTTGAGTTTGATTTTGCGATTGGTGATCCGGCGTTGTTCGTCGAACTAATCATGCCGCAGGGTGCGTTTGATCAGTTCTGTAAAACCAATGATGTTGTCTTTATGACTGAGGAACAGCAGCAGGT
>JAGPUU010000121.1 GCA_018067325.1 Amphritea sp. | reverse complement strand
ATCAACGTGGTAATAGCTGCATCAATCATCGGTGGAGGTCCGCAAAGATAAGCTTTATTACCATCAAAACGCCCATTAAAGTGGGCAAGAGCAGCTTCATGAACAAAGCCGGTAAAGCCCTGCCAGTTATCGTTTTCCTCGGGCGCATTCAGTGCTGGAACATAGGTGAAATTGTCGAACTCTTTATCCAGATTTTCAAACAGTTCCCGGTTATACAACTCAGCCACATTACGCGCACCCTGTAACAAGGTAATTGGCCGTTTATCGCCCTCTTCCAGCATATCCAGTATCATCGATTGAGGGCTGGAAAGGCCAGAACCACCGGCGATAAAGACAGCTCCCTGATCATCTGATTTTCGCACAAAGAACTGACCATAAGGCCCCGATACATCCAGTGTATCCCCTACTTCTAGCTGTTCATGCAGGTAAGTGGTGCCTGCGCCGTTCGGTACCATCCGCACATGTAACTCAAGTGTACTGGCATCGGAGGGTTTATTAGCGATAGAGAATGCCCGCTTACCTTCCACTCCTGGAATGTTCAGATTGATATACTGGCCGGCCTGAAACTCCATCGGTTTGTCCAGTTCAAAAAAGATCCCTTTAATAGTCGGAGACAGATCTCTTATCTCGGAAACGGTACCAATGAAATCTAATACCGGATAGCCGGCAAAATCATCATCAACATCGATATCAGCCTCGATCACCATATCAGACTCAGGGGTACAGCAGCAGGCCAACACTTTGCCTTCATCCCGCTCCATATCCATTAAAGCAAAAGGTGATGCGTTACCCAGATCACTTTCACCTTCCAGCACCTGCACCTTACAGGTAGCGCAAGTTCCATGACAACAAGCAAAGGGTAACCAGACACCCTGACGCAGAGCTGCATCCAGGATGGTCTGACCCTCTTCAACCTCGATCACATCGCCGGTTGGTTCTACTGTGACTTCATAACTCATATTCTCACCTTGTTACAGAACCTGCCCCGTTCACTCGGCAGGCTCCGCCCTACTCACGCGTCTTATTCAGACACCAGCGTTTTGAAAACCCTGCAGTTCAGGAGTTTTAAAGCGGACCATCGATTTATGACCCACTCCCTGTGCTTCAAGGCTAGCCTCCAGCTGTGGTTTGAAGGGTTCGCCATCCAATAACCATTCAGCCGTTTCCCAATTAATCTGGCTGAACTCAGGATGCTGACCGAAGGCTTCCGGCATAATATTTTCGATTACAGCCGCAAATGGCATTGAGGGCGGTAACGGAAACGCTTTAGCCGCACAGAACATTCGATGTTCATCCCAGCCAACATAGACAATTTGATTGCCGTGAAAATTCTCGACCCGGTCCATTCGTTCGCCTTTGTAACCAGGATTTAGTGCATATACAGGCATTATTATTCTCCTATTTCCTAATACGGGGGCGGCAGTACCGCCCCAGCTCAATTGACGATGGGTCAGGCGATGCCTTTCCACTCATTCCAACGTTTCTCGTCAGGCGAGCCTTTGATATCCATATTGTCGACGCCGACATTCATTTTATAATAATCACTCAGCACATCCTCAACACCGGGACCGCCGCAGTTGCCCTGAAAGATCTGATGAACAGGTAACCAGGACTGAACATATTTCTCTGGCTCTTCATCGAAAATGTCCTTACAACCATCCGAGCAGAAGTGGTAACGCTCATCTTCAAAGACCGAGTCACGCATCGAATTCTGGTTCGGGTTATCCATCTCGGTAAACAGCATTGGGATCTGACAGGTCTGACAGAGTTGCGGCAGGCCTGAAGTGTAAAAACGCTCACCTTTAGCTTCCTGCTCCTTTGCCAACTCCCACAATGGGCGATAATACTTATCAAAGGTGTCCGGATACTGAGCAGACAACCAGTCCAGTTCTTTATCCGATGGAATCCAGGTATGGAATCCCGCAGCATGTCCGTGGGTGTAGAAAGTCCACCAAGCCTGGTGGGAAATATGCTCTTTCTCCTTTTCGATGGTTTCTGCATATTTAGGCATGCGGATTCCATAGCGGGCCAGGTCCTTAAACAGAGCACCACCGGCTTCTTCGAAGTAGACTTCCCAGGCTTCTTTCCAAGACATAACTTTATTCGGCAACATGTAGTCCATCATCATCGCCACGATGGTCAACAGACGAGTACCACGCCAGAACCATTTATCGATCCATTTCTGCACAATCGGCACGTTATCTTCGTGTTGTTCCAACAGAAACTTGATTACTTCCAGACCCAGCGTCATATGGCGGGCTTCGTCAGACTGAGCGGAGAAACCAAAAGTCACTGTCGCCATGTCACCGTTATGAGCGGCACCGGACATAAAGGGCACAAACAACAAATTGGTCAGTACATACTCGAAGGAGAAACCGATCGCGACCATAAATTCAAATGGCCCAGCACTACGGGCATCACAGAAGAACGAACGCGGTACAGACAGGTACCATACGCGATCGTGCATATGACTAAATTCCTGGAAGCCGTCGAAGAACTTATTGTAGTGGCTCATCGCGTGAATCTGAGTCTGTACGTGACGCAGTTCATCTAGCGACTGCATTTGACAGGCTACCCGGGCACCCACTCCACTAAACTGTCGGCCTACATGAGCAAAGCCCTGATAGGCTTGATACTCAAGCGGAGACACACCGGTAAGAAATAGCTTCAAAGCATTAACATAACGAGAGTCTACGACATTCAGGTGACCATTATTCTGGGAAAAAGCATCAAAGATAGCGTAGAGTTTTTTCTCTTTCTCCGCCTGATATTTCCAATAGGAATCCATCGTCAAACGAAACGGATCTTCCCACTTATTCCAGTCAGTGATTTTGATGCCCTCAAACTCTTCATACGGAAAAGCCTGTTTACGATCTTCGTAGGAAAAATCCCAATCCAGATCACGGGTAAGAAGGCGATACTTATCTTTTATATTTAGTTTTTTAGCAGCCATAATATTCTACCCTTACTGTTTCCACTCGAGGACGAACTGGTCGTCATCTTCATCTACGTTACCGCCGAGGGTGATAAGATTGATGTGCAGCTCCTGCACATCCCAGTCCCGGCCCATCTTCTCTTCTACCACTGCGCGCTCAATTACCAGCCGGCCTTCCCTCTCAATACGAATCATGGCCGGTTGATGGATAACAGTAGAATCAGGATTACTCTCTTCGATCGCTTCGACAATATAGCGAGACTCATCGTTGTCCTGCAGTGCAATGTATACTTTCGACATTGTGGTTTTCCTTATTTTTATTCCTAGCTTACTGAGCTCATACTTCGACGCCTGCTCAGCGCTTATTTCAGTAAGCCCGCTTTATTCAGACGTTTAACCAACGCATCTTCAGCTATCGCCAGCGCTTCAGGACCAACCATCTCCTCAGCCAACGGGGCAAGTGCTTCTAATGCTTTAGCTTTCCAGGTGCCTATCCATTGCTCCAGTAACTGTTTATTCGCATCTGATTCTGCTGCTGCAATTTTCACCACCGCATCAACCCAGCGATTGGTATCTTTATTCCAGTTCTGAATAAACTCAGTCAGCATACTGAAATCTTGCCCACCGTTATCCGCTAGCCACTGATCAAACTGTAGATACACCAATTCATAGATCAGGCCATCCAGAATTGCGTCCTGGGCAACAAAGGACTCAAACCAGTCTTCTACGCAAATATTCGCTTCGCAGTACGACCGCACTCCTTGCCAAATAGCATCGTCCATCCAATAACGTTTAGCTTCATTCAGCGCATCACCGGAATTGCTATCAAGAATCAGGCCTATCCGAGAGAGATACTGAGCGTTGCCCAAACGGTCCATGCCGTTATATAGCAACGCTTGAGTGATTGCCGTGCCATAACCCAAAGAACTACCGTAGACATTATTGAGGTTGGCGGCCTGCTCTACATGGCGTAGAGGCACTAGCAGACGAATCACTTTGCGTTGAATTTCATCTGGAATAAGGCGCGCCAAATTACGCTTTTCAAAGAAACTATAATTACTTTCAGCCACTTCCTGCTGCTTAGCACGCATCTGTACATAAGAGCCATAATAGAACTGACGAGGGTCTTTAAAGGCGTACCAGTCTTCCATCACAATAGCGGTTCGCCCGGTATCGTTCAGTTCATATTCCGGTTGCCAGAGAGGCTTGTAGTGGAAGTTAATTTCTGACGCAACGTCGTAGGTCGCTTCCTGATAGCGAGTTGCCGGCTTATCTCCGAAACGACGTTCAATATGTGCAAAGGTATTGCGCACCGGCTCAAGTGTTGATGTTTTAATCTCAATGGTCATTTGCTTTTTCCCATCTTATTTGGATCGTTATTGTTATTGTCAAATCACCGCGGACCATTCAGGGTCAGCGACGGTTATTTGCCATCAGCGTTTCTTCCCCATACCGCCATTTCGCCATCTCTGCATCCACCACCTGCTGCTGCTCCTCAGTCATAAAGACAACATCATTGGTTTTACAGAACTGATCAAACGCACCCTGCGGCATGATTAGTTCGACG
>JAGPUU010000454.1 GCA_018067325.1 Amphritea sp. | reverse complement strand
CCACGTGCAAACAATAAGTATGGTCAGATCGTTCGCTGGACTGAAACCAACGGCGATAACACGGCAACTACCTTCAAATGGGATCTATTCCTGGTTGCCGGTAACCCGACCATACACAAAGACTTTTATGCCGGCTCTGCTAATATCGATGACGAAAACATGTTTAACAGCCCCGATGGGCTTGGGTTTGATAATGATGGCCGTCTCTGGATTCTGACTGACGGATCATACTCTAACGAAGGTGATTTCGCGGGCATGGGTAACAACCAGATGCTGGTTGCCGACCCTGAAACCGGAGAAGTCCGTCGTTTTGCGACTGGCCCGATTGCTTGTGAAATCACAGGCCTAACCTTCTCTCCTGATCAGCGCACCCTGTTTGTGGGAGTGCAACACCCAGGTGAGAAGGATAAGCCATCTCACTTCCCTGCTGGCGGGGCCAGTAAACCTCGCTCTACTATCATGGCGGTACAGCGCGTTGATGGTGGTATCGTTGGTGCCTAAATAGGCAATGAAAGAAAAGCCCCTTTTTGGGGCTTTTTTGTGTCCCCAATTTGCCATCTTTGCAAGTATTTTCATCTACACTGCTCTGTTAGTATGGGAATCACTACTAGCTAAAACACAGAGCTAAGTCCCTAACGTGAAACAGATTTTTGATTTTACAGATGCGTTTCCCCCGCCATGCCGAGTGCTCAGCACTCAGTTTATAGAGCGGCTCGGGACAATATTACTATGTTAGCCCGCGTGTTTCTTTTTGCTGTCCTGGTGGCAGCCGAAGTTCTGGCGATGAGCTTTGTACAATCCCTGCATATCAGCAAAAGCTATTTCTGGCTGGAAATCTTTATTGACGCCGGTAGTGTTGCCACTGTCGCAGTATTAATCACTCGCTATCTGTTACGCAAAGGCAAACTAAGGCCCCGATCACATCTACGGCCAGAATCCATGCTGCTGCAAACGGGGCTGTTTGCGTTTGGTGCCGAAACGTTATTGATGTTGATCTTCCCTTTGATAATAGTTTCGACTAGCGACCTGCTCATTATGATCTTAGATGGTGTTCTGTTCGCCACCATGACGGTAATGATTATTCACTATTATCTGGCCGCAGATAGTACCGTCACTCATCATGAACCTTCTCCTAAAGCACAGAAATTTGCTTTAAGAGGTTTTCTGCTTGTTTCCTACCTTTTCTGCCTGAGTTTGTTTCTGTTATTTCTAATCAACATTACTCAGCAACAAAAACACACCCACACCTCTCAACTGATAGATCAGGAGCAACAACAGCTATATCTAATCAGAGAAAACCTGACGCATAAGGTCTATAACACAGCTCTGGATACCTTAATGCTCGCCCGCCAGGTCAACCTGCAAAACCTACTAATCAATGAGCCTGGTGCTTTATCTGAGCTTACTGCTGATTATCTAAATCTATCCAAAATAAAACCATCCTATGAACAGATCCGTTTTATCGATCGTCAAGGGATAGAGACGCTCAGGATCAACCAGGATTACCAGGGTCAACTAGTTGTCAGTGATGACAAACTTCAGGATAAGTCCGATCGTTATTACTTCACTGACTCATTCAAATTAAATCCTGACGAAATCTATATCTCCCCCATGGACTTGAATATTGAGAGAGGACGCATAGAGCTACCCTTTAAGCCAATTGTTCGAACCGCGGCCCCCGTCACTGACCCTCAGGGAGTTAAGCAGGGTATCGTAATTATCAACCTCAATGCTTCAGAGTTGATAAAGCAACTGAAACTGTCCGCTACCACTTCAATCGGCGAAATGATGCTGCTCAATGAGGATGGTTACTGGATTTCAGGTCGAGAGAAAGATGCAGCCTGGGCCTTTATGTATCCCCAATACAAAGACCGCACCATGGATAAGTTCTATCCTGGTGTATGGGAAACGATCAGTTCAAATGAAAAGGGATTTGTAGAGTCGCCATACGGTTACTTTATTTTTGAGACGGTAGAAACAAGCCAACCCATCGAAGCCCTTAACAGCTCAGTATCAAAGCAACCATGGCCTGTATGGAAGCTAGTCACCCTGGTAAGACCTGAAATTATTGAAACAGACCTCAGTGATGCATCACCCCCGCTGGGGATATTCTTTTTAATCGTCACCCTGATTACCGGCATCGGCACTCTGATGTATTACCGGGTGCAGTATAAGAACATTAAAGCCCAGCAAAAAATTCATCACCTTGCCCACCATGACCCCCTCACCGGGCTCTGTAACCGCAGGTTATTCACCCAAGTATTGGAACTTGAACGGGCTCGCGTTAAACGAAATAAAGGCTCTCTCGCCCTAATGTATCTGGACCTGGATAGTTTCAAGTCTATAAACGATGATCACGGCCATGGTGCTGGAGATTATGTGTTACAACAGTTCAGCCAACGGTTAAAACTTATTCTGCGTGAGAGCGATACCCTGGCCCGCCTGGGCGGTGACGAATTCGCTGCGATTCTGCCCGCCCCCGGTGAAAAGTCACATCTGAAAGTCATAGCCGTACGTATCATTGAAACCATACAACAGCCCATTATTTATAATGGAATACCCCTTAACGTTGGAATAAGCATCGGCATAGCTATCCATTTTAAAGGACAACCATTAGAGTCACTGCTACATGAAGCCGATCAAGCGATGTATAAAGCTAAATCTGATGGTGGTAACAGCTACTGTTTTGCAGAAATCTCTACTGAAGAATATTGAGGATTGAGATAACCGTTTCAAGTCACCACGTCTTCTGAGAACTATTCTCAGTTGTTATCTATACTGGAACGATACCCACAAGCCTGAAGCCTTATGAAAAACACTCCCTTATTACTGCTGATCTTGATTATCAGCAACATCTGCTTTGCCTCTGAACCTGTCAGTAAAAGCTATTTCGGTGGTATCGCAATTGAGGGCCATGATACGGTGGCATATCACTCTGCTGAAGTACGCAGCAGTCACAACGAATTAATAGGTAAGAAAGCTTTCACCGTTGTATGGGGTGGCGCTAAATGGCGTTTTGCCAGTCAGACTTCAGCAGATAAATTTGCGGCGGACCCCAGCCAATATAAACCGGAGTATAACGGCCATTGTTCCAACGCACTTAGCCTCGGTGAAGGTCTTGTACGCACTGATGGTACTGTCTGGGAGTTTTTCGGTGACAAACTACATCTATTCTATGCTGAACATGGTCGCCAACGCTGGCTCAACGGTAACTGGGAAAGTTATAAGCAACAAGCTGACAAAGCTTGGCAAGAAATAACCAGATAGTCGTTTTCCTGCCCTTCCCCGCCGATCACATTCTATACGTCATGCGGTGACAACCTGGTTACTGCGCTTCTACAGCCTTTCGCTTAAACCTAACAACCTCGATCCCAGGCTCAGGGTTTTCAGGTACCATCCGTGCGAGTACCAGCGACACTCCTCCCATCGCGGCACCGGTAAGAAATACCGCCGCTGGCGAGATGATCCAAAGTAAACCATAGGCCGCGGGCAGCACCACGGCAGCAATGTGATTGATGGTGAAGGATACTCCGGCCGTAGACGCAAGATCTTTAGGATCGGCAATCTTCTGTAAGTAAGTTTTCTGAGCTATCGCCATTGAGAACAGCAGATGATCTGCAATATACAGTCCTACTGCTATCCAGGGGTCCGAGACAACCGCATAGGCAGTAAACACTACAATCAGCCCAATATACTCCGCTGTCAGAGTCTTACGCTCACCCCAATGGCCGATCAACTTGCCAATTTTAGGCGCAAAAAACATATTCAACGCACCATTCACCAAGAACATGATCGAGATCTCACCAGCAGAAAAACCAAACTTTTCAACCATCAAAAAGCTGGCAAATACCATGAAGATCTGCCGGCGAGCCCCCCCCATAAATACCAGCGCATAATAGAGCCAGTAGCGCTTGCGGATAATCAGTTTCTTGTGCTGTTCAACCTTTCCCACCATACGGGGAAACGCCAACCAACAGAACAGAGCAATTCCAACCGTCCCACCGCCACCTAAAAGATAGACGGTTTGCATCTCTAGTCCATAAACATCCAGTGCCAACCACACTAGTCCAAAAGCCATCAAGCTGGCGAATGAACCTATTGCCACCATCTGGCCTAACCTATGTGGCGCCTCCTCCTTACTGAATAACTGCAGAGACAGAGATTGATTCATGGTCTCGTAGTAGTGAAAACCAAGCGACATTAACACCGTTGTACAGTACAAGCCGATCTCGGTGGGGAAAAAACCGGTCATCGCCGTTCCAAGACCCAGCAACAACATAGACACCAATGCCAGTGTTTGTTCACGCAGTAAGACTAACAACAGCACCGCGCCAAATGATAGAAAGCCAGGAATCTCGCGCAAGGATTGCAAGATACCGATCTCAACACCAGTAAAAGCGGCCTGTTCAATGGCAAAATTATTCAACAGCGCCATCCAGACACCCATCGACAATGGCATCGCGGCGGCCATCAAAAAAAGAAACATCTCGGGACGGCGGATAAAATTCACTTCGGCTTCTCCAGAATGAGAATAGAGCTGTATACAAGAGTAATACCTGACCGGTTTACTCAATTAATAAGTTAAGCCTACTTTAAAAAACAAAAGATATGGCGTATACAATAAAGCATGACAACTTATATCGAGAAACAGACAGAACTGCCGGAAATCCCTAAACACTGGCTCACAGTAAATGGTAAACCGGTTAATCGGCTCGAGCATGTGCCACGCAAAGTAGTTGTACGTAATCTGGATCATGCAGCGGGCTTCTACTCACCCTTCCACAGTCACGGCTGGGGGCAGCTGCTGTTTATCTCCGATGGCTTAATTCAGGTGTCGGCTAAGAATGTAGGCTATTGGGTTGTACCGCCGCATCGAGCGGTCTGGATTCCAGCCTTTATTGAACATGATGCCCGCACCATTCACTCGGTACGGATGGGCAATGTATACATATCTCCAGACGCAGCAAAATATTTACCTTCTCAATGCCAGGTTATGCATGTCACGCCACTGCTACGAGAGCTGATTCTGGAGATGACTAACTTTGAAACACTATATGACGACACTGGCGTTGAAGGACGAGTAGTAGATGTATTTCTTGATCAGTTAAAATTGACACCAGAAGTTCCACTCCACCTGCCCCACCCCACAAGCAAACTACTGCAAGAGATCGCGACACAGCTAAGGGAAAGTCCAGCTGATCAACGTTCAATGGAAGATTGGGGCAAACAATTTGGTACCAGCGCCCGTTCACTGGCACGCCACTTCCGACAGGAAACCGGTATGACCTTCGGACAATGGCGACAACAGGCTCGTTTGCTCGCAGCATTAACGCGTATTGCCGAGGGGGATGCGGTGGCCAACATCGCTCAGGATCTTGGTTACAACAGTCAGAGCGCCTTTATCACGATGTTTCGCAAAGCTTTAGGCAAGACTCCGGGGAGGTATTTTGGGCCTTAATAGCAGTGGTTAGACCGTCGCTTCGCGACTAGCTAGACGTGACTGCGTCACTTGCTCGTTGCTAGGAGCCCGACAAATAGAGGTAAAACCATACCAAGGCTTGGATTCGGCCATATACGACTATGGATTCCATCGTTTGCAACGATCGTGCAAGAACGACCGTTTCCGGGGTTCCACTTACATGATTTATAGCTTACCTAATAACTTCTTTCTTAAATTTTTCAGAGTACGGCTTAAAAATTAACAGCACGGTGCCATTCCATATTAATTCTTCGTCATTTGAGAGAATCCAACTTTAGTTGGATTACCCAATACAACTGCTCTTGTATCATTTTCATCGGTTATAAAAAGTGATTTTTTGAACATACATCAAAAATCACAAAAACCATAACCTAAAAGCATTCACAGCAATTTTGCTGCTCAACATATCTAAACCTAATCGTGTGTACTGCTGGCTCTATTAGCAATGCATTGGGCAT
>JAGPUU010000452.1 GCA_018067325.1 Amphritea sp. | reverse complement strand
CGCTTCCGCTTTACTCCTGGCAGCTACATCATTACCCAGGAATATGTGGTTAATAACGGTTCCGCTGAAAACTGGCAGGGTAAACTGTTCGGTCAGATAAAACGTGATAGCTCTGATGACCCATCGCAAACCACCGATATGGGTATGCAGTCTTTCCTTGGCGCCGTTTTCTCAACAACTGAAGATGCCTACGAAAAGCTATCTTTCGACGATATGACTGAAGCTAACTTTAAGAAAGTTAGCCCGGATGGTTGGGTTGCGATGTCGCAACATTACTTCCTGAGTGCCTGGATTCCTGCACCCGGTGCTGAATACACTTACAGTAGTCGTGTTAGCGGCGGTAAGTATATTGCCGGCTTTGTTTCTCCAGAAATTGATTTAGCCCCTGGTGAAACTAAAACGGTTAGCGCTAACTTCTATGCGGGCCCTAAAATTAGTGAGTTACTGGAAGAAGCGGCTCCTGATCTGGAATTGACGGTTGATTATGGCATTCTCTGGTTTATCGCCTCTCCATTAGCATGGTTGCTAAAAGCAATTCACAACATTGTTGGTAACTGGGGTGTTGCTATCATCGGTATTACTATCGTTGTGAAAGCACTACTGTTCCAGGTAAATGCAAAAGCATTTAAATCGATGGCCAAGATGCGTAAGTTTGGCCCTGAGATGAAACGTCTGAAAGAGCTCTATGGCGATGACCGTCAGAAGATGTCACAGTCGATGATGGAGCTATACAAGAAAGAGAAGATCAACCCGCTGGGTGGTTGTCTTCCTATTGTTGCTCAGATGCCTGTATTTATTGCACTGTACTGGGTTCTGTTGGAGTCTGTTGAGCTGCGTCACGCGCCGTTTGCATTGTGGATTCATGACTTGTCGGTGATGGATCCTTACTTCCTGCTGCCAATTCTGATGGGCGCGACTATGTTCATTCAGCAGTTGCTGAACCCAACACCTCCGGACCCAATGCAAGCGAAGATTATGAAGATGCTACCAATCATGTTCACCTTCTTCTTCCTATGGTTCCCTGCAGGTCTGGTTCTGTACTGGTTGGTGAACAACGTATTGTCGATTACTCAGCAGTACATAATCAACAAACAGATTGAAGGTGAAGGCAAGTAAGCCTAGCCTCTCAGTTTTATAAAAAGGTCTCTTCGGAGGCCTTTTTTTTATTCCCGTTGTTCGAAACTAACTGTCTCTGCACAACCATTTTTATTGTAGGAGCGGTTTCCAACCGCTAATAAAACTCGAATGAAACTGCTCGCGGCTAGAAGCCACTCCTACCTAATTAAATAAGACTTTTATAGAGCAACGAGCTTGTCGCGTTTTTTGTGACGATCGAACGACGAGCTACGGCTCTTAATCTAACGAAAAACCACCAAAAAATGTTAAAGTGCGGTCTATATTTAGACTGAATAATTTCGGAAAAATCCTATGACCCTGATTAACCAGGACACAATAGCCGCCCAAGCAACTCCTCCAGGGCGTGGGGGGGTTGGTATTATTCGCGTCTCAGGAAAGCTGGCTGCAACCATTGCTGAACAGGTAATCGGTTTTGTTCCTAAACCCCGCTATGCTCATTATGGTCCGTTCTATGATGCTGACAAAACCCAGTTGGATCAGGGTCTTGCTCTCTATTTTCCCGGCCCAAACTCCTTTACCGGTGAAGATGTATTAGAGCTTCAGGGTCACGGTGGTCCTATTATTATGGACTTCATTCTACGCCGGGTTGTTAACTGTGGCGCCCGACTGGCTAACCCAGGAGAGTTCTCAGAGCGCGCCTTTCTCAACGATAAGCTGGATCTGACTCAGGCTGAAGCGATAGCCGACCTGATCGACTCCAGCTCAGAACAGGCAGCCCGTTGCGCGCTTAAATCACTACAGGGTGCTTTCTCTGACCGAATTCATACTCTCGTAGAATCACTGACTCAACTACGTATCTATGTAGAAGCTGCTATCGATTTTCCGGAAGAAGAGATCGACTTTCTCGCCGATGGCAAAGTAGCGAAAGACCTACAACAGGTTATCGATACTCTCTCCGATGTTAAACAGGAAGCACGACAGGGTAGTCTGATCCGCGAAGGGATGAATGTCGTCATTGCCGGTCGGCCAAACGCCGGTAAATCCAGCCTGCTCAACGCACTGGCTGGTAAAGAGTCCGCTATCGTTACCGATATAGCCGGTACCACTCGGGATGTTTTACGAGAACATATCCATATTGATGGCATGCCATTACATATCATTGATACTGCGGGTCTACGAGATTCACCTGACGAAGTTGAACGAATAGGTATCAGCCGCGCCTGGGATGAAATTCAAAAAGCAGACCGGGTATTGTTGATAGTGGATGGCACTACCACGGCCACCGATGACCCGGAACAGATCTGGCCTGAATTTGTTAGTCAGCTTGAAGACCGAAGCAAGATTACGGTTATCCGTAACAAATGTGACCTGACATCAGAGCAACCCATCATCGGTGAGCATGATGGACATACCTTGCTGTCCCTATCTGCTAAAGCAAATATCGGGGTAGACAACCTGCGTCAGCATCTAAAAGACTGTATGGGATTCGCTAGCACTACGGAGGGTGGATTCCTCGCCAGACGCCGCCATATTGATGCACTAAACCGTGCCCAGAGTCTGCTGTTAACCGGACAAGAGCAGCTCATCTATGGCGGTGCAGGGGAACTATTGGCAGAAGACCTGCGTCAGGCACAACAACATCTGAGTGAGATTACCGGTGAATTCAGTTCTGATGATCTGCTGGGGCGTATCTTCAGCTCGTTCTGTATTGGTAAATAAACAATTGTGCTAACAGGTAAGTAAGGACTAACTATGACATCAAATATCTGCTGCCCTAAGTGCTCAGCAACGAATAAAGTGCCGACTGCCCGACTGGGTGATGGAGCTAAATGTGGCAAATGTAAACAGCGGCTGTTTCAGGGAGCCACCACAGCACTGACCAGTAAAAATTATCAGAGCATGATCAACCGAAACGATATCCCTGTTTTGATAGATTGCTGGGCTACCTGGTGTGGACCTTGCCAGCAATTCGCCCCTGTCTTTGAACAAGCCGCAGAACAGTTTGAGCCCAACCTCAGGCTGGCTAAGCTTGATACTGAAGCCGAACAGACGATAGCGGGTCAATTACAGATCCGTTCAATCCCCACACTAATTCTGTTTAAACAAGGTAAAGAGATCGCCAGAATTAGCGGTGCTCTTCCTCTTGGACAACTAAAACAATGGCTAACACAACAAGGCGTTAATCTTTAAATAACGTCTAAAGAAGCTGCGACTAAGTTCGATACGTAGCTATTGCGAGCAACAGGATAGGTAATTCCTAAAGGGCATGCTAGTACTCTTTGAACAGGCCATGAATACCTTGGTCTGTTCAAACGACCTCTCGAAGAAGATGGCTGTTTCAGTGCTCCCACGTCGTTGATGTCGGATAAATAAGATAACCAGGTTAATGGTTTATGAGGAACAGCCAATATCTTTATAATAGTGCCTTAATTTCCAGCCTCTCTGAAAACCAATACCCTGAATATATTCTTAGGTACAAAAATCTTTCACAACCTCCGTAAGCAAAAAAACTTTATAAACAGATAAAGTTACCCACTGCATATATTTTAATGCCTCTAAAGTTATAAACAATATCCCACAAAAACCAACACCATAATAAATCGTTGTTTTTCAATTACTTATAATAATATCGTATATTACCCATTATAATTACTCACAATCAATTGTGGATAAGCAGTGAATTACCCGCGAATAAGATGTGTAGTTCCGGTGACTATCTTCTAAATTTAAAAATGGAGGAATTTGTCCCAGAATCGCCTCTGACAACCAATAAATCCGATCAGTGATGAATAAACCATTGATATACAGAGAGATATAGCAAGAGACTATGATAATAGGCTGATTGAACTCTTTAAAAGGATCAACAGAAAAATATTTCAGATACGCCAAACAATTGAGTCTTTATCTATCCTGATATATTCAGCATCAGCCTCTGTTTTATCCCCTAAACCCTGTTAACAAACTGTATAACTAGATAGGAACAACCCCTGAGTAAAGCTGTGCACAACTTGCCCTGTGCATAAAGTGCCTAGTTACACACAGCTCTGATACAACCTATTAAAGGGTTACTGGCAGCTTCACTACAGCCTTTTTTGTCTTGTAACATACTGATATATAGCAGATAAATAGGGTTACGCACTGATAAGGGCCTCCTTAATAATAACCATAAATATAAAGAACATATTTAAGAACATACTTACTTATATATAAAAGACTTTAAATAAAAACAAGTTAGTCAGAGTGTACAAAGTTTAACCATTTCTATATTGCCCCCTTAGGTTTATACTTAGCGCCCTTTTTCTGAACCCTATACCTGCAAGTATAAAATTCAGACTTTTAACAGATAAATAATGAGGTTAACTAAGTGGACTATCCTGACCACTTTGATGTGATTGTAATTGGTGGTGGTCATGCTGGAACTGAAGCGGCATTGGCTGCTGCACGTACCGGTGTAAAGACACTACTGCTAACCCATAACATTGAAACTCTGGGTCAGATGTCTTGTAACCCCGCTATCGGTGGTATCGGTAAAAGTCACCTGGTCAAAGAGATTGATGCTCTGGGTGGAGCTATGGGAATTGCTACCGACAAAGGTGGTATCCAGTTCCGCACCCTGAATTCACGCAAAGGACCTGCTGTACGGGCTACCCGCGCTCAGGCTGATCGAGTTCTTTATAAAGCGGCGATTCGTGAGATCCTGGAAAATCAGCCTAACCTGCAACTATTTCAGCAGGCAGTCGATGATCTGATAATGGAAGGTGAATCGATTAAAGGCGTAGTAACTCAATCTGGTCTACGTTTCTTTGCCAACAACATCGTCCTGACGGTAGGTACTTTTCTTGGGGGCAAGATCCATATTGGCCTGGATAATTATTTGGGTGGACGAGCCGGTGATCCTCCATCGATCGCTTTAGCAGACCGTTTGCGTGAACTGCCACTTCGGGTCGATCGATTGAAGACCGGAACACCACCAAGGATCGATGCACGCAGCGTTGATTTTAATCTGATGCAAGAACAGCCCGGTGATACTCCGACACCGGTGATGTCTTTCATGGGTTCTCTGGCTGATCATCCTCGTCAGATCAGTTGTTACATTACCCATACCAATGAGCGCACACACGATATTCTGCGCGCTGGTTTGGATCGTTCACCGATGTATACCGGTATTATTGATGGAGTTGGGCCTCGTTATTGTCCCTCCGTTGAAGATAAGATTGTTCGTTTTGCTGATAAAACCAGTCATCAAGTGTTTGTTGAGCCTGAGGGCTTAACCACCCATGAGCTATATCCAAATGGTATATCGACTAGTTTGCCATTCGATATTCAACTGGCGGCGGTACGCTCAATAAAAGGTTTTGAAAATGCTTTTATAACTCGTCCAGGTTATGCAATTGAATACGATTATTTCAATCCGCAGGACCTGAAACATACCCTGGAAACCAAATTGATTAATGGCCTCTATTTTGCTGGTCAGATCAACGGTACCACCGGCTATGAAGAGGCGGGTGCTCAAGGATTGCTTGCAGGCGTTAACGCAGCATTGCGAGCGCAAGATAAAGACCAGTGGTATCCCCGTCGTGATGAAGCGTATCTGGGAGTTCTGGTGGATGATCTGATTACACTAGGTACTTCAGAGCCCTACCGAATGTTTACCAGCCGCGCGGAATACCGGTTAATACTGCGAGAAGATAACGCTGACCTGCGTTTAACGGAGAAAGGCCGTGAGCTAGGGTTAGTTGATGATCAACGCTGGCAGCGTTTCTGTGATAAGCGGGAAGCGGTTGTACTGGAAAGTCAGCGTCTTAAAGAGACCTGGATTCAGCCGGGTACTGCGGAAGCAGAGAAACTTAATGTTCAGTTACAACAGCCCATAAGCCGGGAATACAATCTGCAAGATCTGGTTAAGCGGCCAGAGCTTAATTATGCTGCTGTTGCAGGCCTTAAAGGCGACCCGGTTAGCGATCCACAGGTTGCCGAACAGGTTGAGATTCAGATTAAATATGCGGGTTATATCGATCGGCAGAAGGATGACATTGAGAAGGTACGTCGTCAGGAAGGTACTTTGCTACCACTGGATTTTGATTATTCCTCAGTGGGTGGTTTATCGAATGAGTTAACCTCAAAACTGGAAGATGTCAGACCTGAGAGTATCGCACAAGCTTCCCGTATTCAGGGAATGACACCTGCTGCAATCTCATTGTTACTGATTCACTTGAAGAAAAAACAGATGACACAGAAGAAGGCTCAGGGTTGATGGATCAGCAGTATCATAATTTGCTTGAGCAACAGTGCAATCAGATCGATTTAGAACTTACCAGCGCGCAGTACGATCAGTTACTGAAATATCACGCGTTGCTGATTAAGTGGAATAAGGCATTTAATCTCACGGCGGTTCGTTCACCTGAGGAGATGATCAGTCGTCATTTGATTGATAGCCTGAGCGTATTGCCCTATATCGACGTTGAACGCTTGATCGATGTGGGTAGTGGACCTGGATTACCGGGTATCCCTCTGGCTATTTGCCGCCCAGATCTGCCGATTACGCTGCTTGATAGTAATATCAAAAAAAGTCGTTTTCAGTTTCAGGCTAAAGCAGAGTTGGGTTTAGATAATGTTAATGTGATCCATGAAAGGGTAGAGAAATATACCCCTGATATTCTATTTGACGGGGTTATATCAAGGGCTTTTGCTTCATTACAGGATATGATTCACTGGACTTCGCATCTCTGTTCCGACGAGGGTATTTTTCTCGCAATGAAAGGGATGTATCCTGTTGAAGAGATAGAGTTATTGCCTGAATCCATTAATCTGCGTCAGAGTATCCGGCTAAATGTTCCGGGTACAGATGGAGAGCGGCATCTGCTGAAGTTAGGGAGAACGAGACCGTGACGATAATATTAACCATCACCAACCAGAAAGGCGGCGTGGGTAAAACCACGACCTGCGTAAATCTGGCTGCTTCACTGGCGGTAATGAAGAAGCGGGTACTGATGGTTGATATGGACCCTCAGGGTAACGCTACCATGGGCAGTGGAGTAGACAAACATCACCTGAAAAATTCGGTTTACGAAGTTTTGACCGGTGATGCGACTATGGAAGAGTCAATTATTAAAAACGCACCTGCGGGCTATGATCTGGTAGGTTCTAATGGCGACCTGACAGCCGCTGAAGTTGAATTGTTACAGCTACCGCGTCGAGAATTTCGCATGAAAATGGCCCTGGAAGCTGTTCAGGACCAATATGATTTTGTTCTGATCGATAATCCACCTTCACTGAACCTGTTAACGGTCAATGCATTGGCAGCTTCCAGCGGAGTGATTATTCCGATGCAATGTGAATACTATGCTTTGGAAGGGATTAGTTCGTTAATCGGTACGATTAATAAAATAAACAAACGTCTCAACCCTTCGTTGAAAATCGAGGGAATTTTACGCACCATGTTTGATCCCCGTATGAGCCTGACCAAAGACGTATCAGAACACTTGGTGGAGTACTTTGGTGATCAGGTTTATCGCACAGTAATCCCCCGTAATGTACGCCTTGCTGAAGCGCCTAGTCATGGGCTTCCTGCACTGATGTATGATAAAAACTCGCGGGGTGCGATAGCTTATCTGGCATTAGCCGGTGAATTGATCCGAAAGATCGGACAGAATGAGAAACAGGAACAGGAAGGCTGATCGATGGCGGCTAAAAAGCGTGGTTTGGGACGGGGACTGGATGCACTATTGTCAAACAGTTCAAACTTTGCAGATGAAGCTGTAGTACAGGCTCGAGCTGAAGGTGGCAACGGCTATCGGTTGATGCCTATTGATCAGATACAGCGCGGGAAATATCAGCCTCGTCGTGATCTTGAGCCTCAGGCGCTTGAAGAACTGGCTAACTCGATAAGAGCTCAGGGTGTAATGCAGCCGATTGTGGTTCGTCCGGTGTCTGACAACCTATATGAAATTATTGCCGGTGAACGGCGCTGGCGAGCTACTCAGATGGCTGGCCTTGATGAGATTCCAACGGTTATTCGTGATGTGCCTGATGAAGCGGCTATTGCGATGGCGCTGATCGAAAATATTCAGCGGGAAAACCTTAATCCAATGGAAGAAGCGATCGCTTTGGATCGTTTGAAGATCGAATTTGAACTGACTCAGCAGGAAGTCGCTGATGCGGTAGGTAAATCCCGCTCATCTGTTACTAACCTGTTACGTCTGATGAACCTTACCGACGAAGTGAAAAAGATGCTCGAGTATGGTGATCTGGAGATGGGTCACGCTCGGGCGTTGCTGGGAATGGAAGGGCCAGAACAGATCAGTGCGGCTAAAGAAGTAGTCGGTAAAACACTTTCTGTCAGGCAAACTGAAGATCTGGTGCGTAAACTTCAACAGAAAAAAATAGAACCTGAGAAAGAGGCCAAAAAAGCGGATCCTCTGTTGAAAGATCTGTCAGATAACCTGACAAATTACCTGAATAGCAGGGTAACCATTACCGAAAATGCAGCAGGTAAAGGGAAAATCACTATCGCTTATGAGAACCGTGAGAAATTTGAAGCGATCTTAAAAGCGATACAATAAACCATTTTTATTTGACTAAAGTTCAAGCTATCTACCCATATTAGGGTATTTACCTACTTCTTGTTTCCCTGTCGCCCTAATACAAAAGTGTAAATCGGTCTGAATCATATTGATGATGAGGACGTAAGCCCCTATAATGCGCTGGCTGCTGAAAATATAAGTATTGTTTTTAGCAGCAGATTAGGGGGAACTGAGGCTGTATTTATATGAGAACAGGGCACCAGAAACTTGGCGTTCATGCTCGTATCGCCTTGCAGCAATATAGGAAAGTCTTCCTGATACAAGTAGTTAGTTTGTTAGTGATTGCGGGAGTTTCACTTCTGCATAGCTTGAGTGCGGCCTACTCATCGCTCTGCGGTGGGGTGATTTTTCTGCTACCGAGTTATGTATTTGCCCATCGCGCACTGGTTGCGAGACAGGCAAAAAATACTCCTGGCGCTGTGGTGACGCAGTTATATACGAGTGAAATATGGAAAATGGGCTTATCCATCGCACTCTTCTCTGCGGTGTTTATCCTGATTCAACCTCTGAATCCATTTTCCTTATTTGGCACATATATATGGCTACAACTGGTCGGGTTTTTCGTCCAGCTGAAGCTGAATAACAGATTCTTAAAACTTTGAATGAGAGAGATAGTAATGGCTAGTGAAATGACTTCCTCAGCCTATATATCCCACCACCTGACGAATTTGACGTTTGGTGCGCATCCTGAAAATGGTCTGAGTTTTGCTCAGACTGCTCAGGAAGCTGCAGAAATGGGATTCTGGGCAATTCACGTAGACACAATGTTGTGGTCTGTCGGTCTGGGTATGTTTTTTATCTGGATGTTCCGCAAAGTGGCTAAAACAGCGACTTCCGGTGTTCCCGGTAGTACTCAGAACTTTGTAGAAACAATTATTGAGTTCGTTGAAGACAACGTTACCAGTATTTTCCATTACAAAAATGCGCTTATTGCCCCGTTGGCACTAACTATTTTTGTCTGGGTATTCCTGATGAATACCATGGACCTGGTACCGGTTGATTGGTTACCGTTCCTGGCTCAGAAGATTGGTGAAGCCTTTGGTGCTGATCCACATCACGTATATATGAAGGTCGTACCTACTACAGATATCAATGCGACTCTGGGTATGGCGTTTGCTGTGTTTGCTTTGATTATTTACTACAGCATTAAAATGAAAGGTGTTGGTGGTTTCCTAGCTGAGCTGGCGTTTCAGCCACTGGGTAAATGGTTACTACCTTTCAACCTGTTCCTGGAAATCGTGGGTCTGCTGGCTAAGCCAGTATCACTGGCACTGCGACTGTTCGGTAACATGTACGCAGGTGAGATGATCTTTATTTTGATCGCTTTGCTGCCTTTCTGGGCTCAATGGCTGCTGGCTGTGCCATGGGCGATCTTCCACATTCTGGTAATTACGCTACAGGCGTTCATCTTCATGGTCCTGACTATTGTCTACCTGGCCATGGCGCATGAAGACCACTAAGTAGCTGTAATAACTGAATAATGAATTAAACAAATTTAATTTAACTTTAACTTTAGCAATTAAAAATCGGAGATAAACTGATGGAAATGGCAAGTGCTATTGTATACATCGCTGGTGCGCTGATGATGGGACTGGGTGCTGTAGGCGCTGCAGTAGGTATAGGTATTCTAGGTGGTAAATTCCTAGAAGGAGCTGCTCGTCAGCCTGAACTGATCCCTCTGCTTCGTACTCAATTCTTCATCGTAATGGGTCTGGTTGATGCCGTACCTATGATCGGTGTTGGTCTGGGTCTGTACGTACTGTTCGCTGTTGCATAAGTAGAGCTACATACGTCCCTTATGGGTAACTACTTTTTAAGACAACCGCGAGAGGTAATGGCGTGAATATTAATCTAACCATCATTGGTCAGATCATCGCATTTGCCTTCTTCGTTGTATTTTGTATGAAATACGTTTGGCCACCAATTACTGGTGCGCTAGCAGAACGTAAGAAGAAGATTGCAGAAGGTCTGGACGCTGCTGACCGCGCTCAGCGTGACTTAGTACTGGCTCAAGAAAAAGCCATGTCTGATATGCGTAAGAGCAAAGAAGAAGCAGCCGCCGTCATTGAACAGGCTAATAAGCGAGCTAACCAGATCGTTGATGAAGCTAAAGAGAAAGCACGTGAAGAGGCAGCACGCCTTGTCACTGCAGCTCAGGCTGAAATCGATCAGGAAGCTAACCGTGCGAGAGAAGCTCTTCGCTCCCAAGTTGCTGCTCTTGTAGTAGCGGGTGCAGAGAAAATTCTTGAAGCGTCTGTTGACGCCGACGCACATGCACAGCTTGTTGAAAAACTAGCTGCTGAGCTTTAAGCGAGGTTTACGATGGCTGAACTTAATACAGTCGCTCGGCCTTATACCAAAGCCGCTTTCGAGCTAGCTGCGGACAAGGGAAGCTTTGACCAGTGGTCTGAAATGCTGGCAACTACTTCGTTAGTTGCACAGGATGAGACGATGAAACTGGTTCTGGGTAACCCTGGACTGACCAGCGAACAGAAAGCTGAAGCAATGATTACTGTCTGCGAAGAGCAGATGGACCAGCCAACAAAGAATTTTATTTCTTTATTGGCAGAAAATCAGCGCCTAGCTTTGTTACCAGAGATCTCTGCGCAGTTTGAACAGTTGAAAGCTAATCAGCAGCATTCTGTTGATGTAAGCGTGACAACTGCCTTTGATCTGGGCGAGCAGCAGCAACAAAAATTAACTCAGGCACTGAGCTCTAAGCTGGGCCGCGAAGTGAGTCTTACTGCCGAAGTGGACAAGTCCATAATCGGTGGTGTGATCATTCGAACCGACGATATGGTTATCGACGGCTCAATTCGTGCTCGACTGGCGAAGCTAGCCGAAGCAATGAACTCCTGAGTGTGAGGATTAAACATGCAGCAACTGAATCCATCTGAGATCAGCGAGATTCTGAAGAGCCGCATCGAGAAGCTTGATGTCTCTTCTGAAGCCCGTAATGAAGGTACTATCGTCAGCGTTTCTGACGGTATCATCCTGATTCACGGCCTGGCTGACGTAATGTACGGGGAAATGATTGAATTCCCTGGCGGTATCTATGGTATGGCGCTCAACCTTGAGCGTGATTCTGTAGGTGCTGTAGTCCTGGGTGACTATCAGGGTCTGGTAGAAGGTATGACCGCGCGTTGTACCAGCCGAATTCTGGAAGTACCTGTTGGTCCGGAACTGCAGGGTCGTGTAGTAGACGCCCTGGGTAACCCGATCGACGGTAAAGGCCCAATTGAAACTAAACTGACTGACCCTGTAGAAAAGGTTGCACCTGGTGTAATCGAGCGTCAATCAGTAGATCAGCCTGTACAGACTGGTCTGAAATCCATTGATGCCATGGTGCCAATTGGCCGTGGTCAGCGTGAGCTGATCATCGGTGACCGACAGATTGGTAAATCTGCGATCGCAATTGACGCTATCATCAACCAGAAAGGCACCGGCGTTAAATGTGTCTACGTAGCGATCGGACAGAAGCAGTCCACTATCGCTAACGTAGTACGTAAGCTGGAAGAGCACGGCGCGATGGAACATACCATCGTAGTAGCAGCCGGTGCATCCGATCCTGCAGCGATGCAGTTTCTGGCGCCTTATGCTGGTTGTTCTATGGGTGAATATTACCGTGACCGCGGTGAAGACGCTCTGATCGTATACGATGACCTGACTAAACAGGCATGGGCATACCGTCAGATCTCCCTGTTGCTACGTCGCCCACCGGGCCGTGAAGCATATCCAGGTGATGTATTCTATCTTCACTCGCGTCTGCTGGAACGTGCTGCGCGCGTTAACCCAACTTATGTTGAGAACTTTACTAACGGTGAAGTTAAGGGCCGCACTGGTTCCCTGACTGCATTGCCAGTAATCGAGACACAAGGTGGTGACGTATCTGCATTCGTACCAACCAACGTTATCTCCATCACTGATGGTCAGATCTTCCTGGAAGCGGACCTGTTTAACTCAGGTATCCGTCCGGCGATCAACGCTGGTTTGTCTGTATCCCGTGTAGGTGGTGCAGCTCAGACTAAGATCATCAAGAAACTTGGTGGTGGTGTACGTCTGGCTCTGGCTCAGTATCGTGAACTGGCGGCATTCGCTCAGTTTGCATCTGATCTGGACGATGCGACCCGTGCTCAGCTTGAGCATGGTCAGCGCGTAACCGAGCTGATGAAGCAGAAGCAGTACTCCCCAATGTCCGTAGCGGATATGGGTTTGAGTCTGTACGCTGCGAACGAAGGCTTCCTGAACGATATCGACCTGAGCAAGATCCTTGATTTTGAATCGGCCCTGATCTCTTATTTCAACAGCGAGTATGCTGATGTAATGGGTAAGATCAATGAAGGCGGCGATTACAATGATGAGATCTCGTCTCAGTTTAAGGCTGGTATCGAGAAGTTCAAATCTACCCAAACTTGGTAATAACTCGTCAGAGTGGGGGTCTGCATTCTAGTAATGCAGACCTGAACTAAGTAAAGGTTTAATAGGTGGAACTATGGCAGCCGGAAAAGAGATAAAGACGCAGATAGCCAGTATTCAGGGCACACGTAAGATTACCAGCGCTATGGAAATGGTGGCTGCATCTAAAATGCGTAAAGCTCAGGATCGTATGCAGGCAAGCCGTCCTTATGCCCGGAGTATCCGAGGCGTAATTCAGCACCTGGCGAAATCCAATCCTGAATATAAGCATCTGTATCTGCAACAGCGCGAAGTAAAGCGTGTCGGTTTCATTGTTGTAGCAACTGACCGTGGTCTCTGCGGTGGCTTGAACATTAATGGGTTCAAGGCAGCTATTGCCAAGATGAACGAATTTAATAATCAGAATATCGATATCGAAATCTGTGCGTTGGGTTCTAAGTCTGTAAGCTTCTTTAAAACATTTGGCGGTAAGGTAATCGCAGCAAAAACTGGTCTGGGTGATAAGCCTGAAGCAGCTGAGCTGATTGGTACCGTTAAAGTGATGCTGGATGCTTACGATGAAGGCAAGCTGGATCAAGTGTTTGTGGTATCTAACGAATTCGTTAATACCATGACACAGACTCCACAGGTAGAGCAGATTCTTCCGCTGAAAGCAGAAGACGATGATGACCGTCTTAACCATCACTGGGATTATATCTACGAGCCAGATGCAAAAGAGCTGTTGAACGGCTTACTGGTTCGTTACATTGAGTCCCTGGTCTATCAGGCCGTGGTTGAGAACAATGCCTGTGAACAGGCAGCACGAATGCTGGCGATGAAGAATGCAACCGACAACGCCGGTGACCTAATCGATGAGCTGCAAATGATTTACAACAAGGCTCGTCAAACTGCGATCACTCAGGAAATATCTGAAATCGTAAGTGGTGCTGCTGCTGTATAAGGCAGTTAACAGGTTTAATGTTAAGAGGATCCGAACATGAGTAGCGGACGTATTGTTCAGATTATCGGCGCAGTTGTCGACGTGGAATTCCCACGTGACAGTGTACCGAAGATCTATGATGCACTGACTGTAGAGGCTAAAGGCCTTACACTTGAAGTTCAGCAACAGCTGGGCGACGGTGTTGTACGTGCAATCGCTATGGGTCAGACGGAAGGCGTAAGCCGTGGTCTGGACGTAGTAAACACTGGTGCGCCAATCTCTGTGCCTGTAGGTACAGCGACACTGGGTCGTATCATGGATGTATTGGGTAACCCAATCGATGAGTGTGGTGCTATAGGTGAAGAAGAGCGTATGCCTATTCACCGTAAGGCGCCTTCCTATGCTGACCAAGCGGCTTCTGACGAGCTGCTGGAAACCGGCATCAAGGTAATCGATCTGGTATGCCCATTCGCGAAGGGTGGTAAAGTTGGTCTGTTTGGTGGTGCCGGTGTAGGCAAAACCGTAAACATGATGGAACTGATCCGTAACATCGCGATCGAGCACTCTGGCTTCTCCGTATTTGCGGGTGTAGGCGAGCGTACTCGTGAAGGTAACGACTTCTACTATGAGATGAAAGAATCCAACGTATTGGATAAAGTATCTCTGGTTTATGGTCAGATGAATGAGCCACCCGGAAACCGTCTGCGTGTAGCGCTGACTGGCTTGACGATGGCTGAAAAATTCCGTGACGAAGGTCGTGACGTACTGTTGTTTGTTGACAACATCTACCGTTACACACTGGCAGGAACAGAAGTATCTGCACTGCTAGGTCGTATGCCTTCAGCGGTAGGTTATCAGCCAACACTGGCGGAAGAGATGGGCGTTCTACAGGAACGTATCACCTCGACTAAGACTGGTTCTATCACGTCTATTCAAGCGGTATACGTACCTGCGGATGACTTGACTGACCCTTCGCCAGCAACCACCTTTGCTCACTTAGACTCAACTGTAGTACTGAGCCGTGACATCGCTGCTAAGGGTATTTACCCAGCGGTAGATCCACTGGACTCAACTTCACGTCAGTTGGATCCGCTGATTATCGGTACTGAGCACTACCAAGTAGCTCGCGGCGTACAGAACGTATTACAGCGCTACAAAGAGCTGAAAGATATTATCGCCATTCTCGGTATGGACGAATTGTCAGAAGAAGACAAAACGACTGTTGAGCGTGCCCGTAAAATCGAACGTTTCTTGTCACAGCCTTTCCATGTTGCTGAAATCTTCACCGGTAGCCCAGGTAAGTACGTGTCTTTGAAAGACACCATTGCTGGCTTTAGCGGTATTCTGAACGGTGACTACGATCACCTGCCAGAGCAGGCTTTTTACATGGTTGGCACTATCGACGAAGCAATCGAGAAAGCGGCTAAACTGTAAGCTCGCGCAAGCGAGCTTTATGCCTAAGAGGCTATAAATATGGCTATGACTATTCATTGTGACATCGTGAGTGCAGAAGCAGAGTTGTTCTCTGGTCGTGCCAAGCTGATTGTTGCCAACGGTACTCAGGGTGACCTGGGTGTGACCTATGGTCACGCGCCGTTGCTAACGTCCTTGGAGCCCGGTCCAATACGTATCGTTCAAGATAACGGCGAAGAGATTATTTTCTACGTCTCTGGCGGATTTCTGGAAGTACAGCCCAATGTGGTGAGTATTCTTGCAGATACTGCTATCCGTGCTGGTGACCTCGACGAGGCAGCAGCAATGGAAGCTCAGAAACATGCACAACAAGCGATGCTAGATCAGAGTGGGGATATCGACTACTCACGCGCTGCAGCTCAATTGGCAGCGGCATCGGCTCAGCTCCGGACCTTACAGCAAATTCGTAAGTCACTGAGTAAATAATACGGTTTTCCGTATTAAGAAAAGGGCGGCTCTGGCCGCCCTTTTTTGTTTCCGTTA
>JAGPUU010000473.1 GCA_018067325.1 Amphritea sp. | reverse complement strand
TATTAAAATGAGTAAAGATAAGAACAGTAAAAAAGAGTCTAAGAAAAAACCGCTTTTGACACCTAAAGAAAAAAAAGCAGCTAAGCGATTAAAAGGAGATAACGCTAACCTACTAGGTGAACACCATCACTAAGCACTTTTCACTTCTATACTTTCAGGGTCATTCAAGATCTTGAAAGCAACCCACTCTTCAATACATTTCACGACGCATTCCCTAACTATCAGAAAGTTGCATAGCAACGTCTAGCTATGTGCGAAGCACAGACCTCGTTCAGGAGTTGCCCGAAGCTCCGGTCCCGGATAACATAACCTCCCAATCAGATCACTACTATTCTGGAAGTTATGAACGCCGCAAAACGCCACGAAATTTTTACCCGTCTGCGAGAAGCAAACCCTAATCCAAAAACAGAACTGGAATACAACAGTCCATTTGAATTATTGGTTGCTGTAACGCTCTCAGCGCAAGCTACAGACGTCAGTGTAAATAAGGCGACCCGTAAGTTGTTTCCAGTGGCAAACACCCCTGAAGCGATCTACGCGCTGGGTGTGGACGGCCTCAAAGAATATATCAAGACAATAGGTTTATATAACGCCAAAGCTGAGAATGTGATCAAAGCCTGTAAGATGCTGGTCGATCTACATAACTCTGTAGTACCAGATAACCGGGAAGACCTTGAAGCGCTACCCGGTGTCGGGCGTAAAACCGCTAATGTTGTGCTGAACACTGCTTTTGGCCAACCCGCTATGGCGGTCGATACTCACATCTTCAGGGTATCAAACCGAACCAAAATGGCCCCGGGTAAAAATGTGCTTGAGGTAGAAAGGAAGCTCATGCGCTTTATCCCTAAAGAGTTTCTAATAGATTCTCATCACTGGCTTATTCTGCATGGCCGTTACACCTGTATTGCCCGAAAGCCTCGCTGTGGTTCCTGCCTTATTGAAGACCTCTGTGAATTTAAAGAGAAAGTAGAATAACCTTTTAAGTGCCTCTTAACTTTCTCACCTTAGATGTATTTAGCCAGCATCTGCCCAGCGCTTTATAGTAGTACTAGCACAAGTGCTTTAATCCATTCTTTATAGACCTTCACTTACCGTAGGTGACTGCGCGATTCGTCTTTGCCTTCAGTCTCACTTTCTCTGTTACCAACAAGAAAGTGACTGTTGTTATCAAACTAATCACTGATCCATCTGAACGCGACCAGCGTCTCTTCGGCCTGATCTTTATAATGCCCCGCCGTTCTGAAATTCACATTGTAATAATAAGACGACTTTTATGCCTTTGAGGCAACATAGATTGATCGATATCAGTGTAAATACCCAGGCCTACCAAAGCCCATCCAGCCTTAACAATTTAAAGCACAGATGTATAACTATCAGTGTTTTCAAGAGAAGTTATCAACCGGTGTGGTTGTGCACATTTTCTGTGGATAATTCTGTTAGTAATATTGGGGCAAGTGGCTAAAACACCCGTGGTTATTGGCACTGAAACAAATCGTACACATAAACGACAACGAATATTTTTCCTTTTGTTTTCAATAAGTTAAATAATACAATAGCTTTATATCAAACTTTTGTTTTATTATTTATGCAAGATAAATTTTAAAAGATTTTGACTGTGTACTAAATCAATTGCCTCGCGTAACCAACTGATCTATAAGCCATCGGAAATAAGCAATTACTAATGAAGGTATTAATAAGTCTGATCTGTACTCTGCGGGCAACAGAACGGTTATATGCGTGAAAGATAGCGCAGCGAAAAATCGGGGATCTTTTCAAAAAAGGTCTGACAAAACAGATGGGAGTACTAAAGCGCAAGGACCTTGTTCATATCTTCCCTAGCATCTCCTATTGAACTGTAATCGATATGAACTGACTAACTAAAGATGCTGCCGGGGGTCCCGGCAGCATTCCGACAACGACAACTTAACTGTCACCGGAAATCCACTTGCTTCTGTTCACCGTATAAGGTCAACAGAGACAACCAAGCGGAGAAAGGAATCTATAGCGCTAAGAGATACATGTAAAGAGAGGTAGCAGCAGCTTACACTTAAACGCTTGTATGAAATAAGCGCGTTACACTTTAAGTGACTCTCAAATCAGTTTATAAGATCATCAATCATAATGAACCGCTTAGAAAGAGCTGAACGACTGAAGCGAGCCAGGCTAACCCAGGGTCTGACGCAACAGGATATTGCATCTTTGCTGTATAAGTCGCTTTCAACTATTAAAAAATGGGAATCTCCCACCGGAGCTGAGCCCAGCAATCTGGATGATGTCATTCGTCTATGCGAAGCCTATGGCGTCTCAGTGGAATGGTATCTGTGCGGTACAAAAAATCGAAACCGCCCTTTGACCATCCAACAAGAACAGTTAGTTCATAACTATGACCGGCTCTCTCCTTCGATGAAAAAGCGCATGGGAAGGATTATTAAAATACTATCTCTAGAGTAGCCTTTCGTCTTTGTAAAAAGGATAAATAAGCGAACCACAGGCCGGGACTCATTAAAGACACTCAAAGGCAAAACCCAAGGTCTGATTAAATAACTGTCTTTCAGGGTTCAGCCTTTCATCTCCTATATTTCCTGCTGCTATACTGAGTCTTATACTCTATTGGAGATAGATGATGGCAGTAGTCTTTCATCAAATTGCAACTGAACGCGGCTGTCAGTCGTACCTCATCGGTTGCAGCGAACTGCGCAGCGCAATCATTGTTGATCCTGAGCTATCCATGCAGGACAACTACCTGGCTTTACTGAATAAAGAAGGGTTACGTCTTCATTACCTGATAGATACTCACACACATGCCGATCACTTCAGCGCCAGCCAGACTCTTTCATCACAACTAAAAGTGCCGGTCATCATGCACCGGAGCAGCCCAGCCCCCTTTGTCTCTTTTCATGTTGATGACGGTGAAATGATACGATTGGGCAACCTCAAACTGGAGATTATGCACACCCCCGGCCATACAGAAGATTCTATCTGTATTGTAGTGAATGATAGCGTGTTAACCGGCGATACCCTCCTACTGGGTGGAACAGGCCGCAGTGACCT
>JAGPUU010000448.1 GCA_018067325.1 Amphritea sp. | reverse complement strand
AATAACCGGGTGCCTTCACGGTATAGCCCAACCTGTTGTCCGGAAAAAGTTGTCAGCAGTAATTTATCGAGATCCTGTTTACTTATTCCAACCCGTCGGCCCATCGCTTCATTAAACTGTGGCCGAATCACTTTAGCGCGTTGGCGCCAATCATGCCGAATATTATGGGCACCGACATCCGTGTGTAAAACAGCAACCGCCTGATTGGCAAGATCACGAAGCTGATCAGGATCGGGGCCGGAAAAACGAGCCTCGATTTTCGCGTCAGTCGATGGCCCTATCTCCATCCGCTTAATTTTAAACTCGGCCTGGGGATAGTTGTTGCTCATATACTCCCGCAGGTCCGCTATCACCCCTATCAGAGAATCACGGTCCCTGACCCGGATAATCAGTTGCCCGAAAGCAGCATAGCCCTTTTCCGGAGCGTAAGTGAGCATGAAACGTGGGGCTCCTCGTCCCGTGGTTGTAGTGACCTGCTCAACCAGATCCTGCTTTATCAGATAGGCTTCAATCGTTTCAATATCTTTTTGCGTCTCACGAATATCTGAGCCCTGATAGCGCCAATAATCGAGATAGAACATTGGTGTATTGGAGGGAGGGAAGAATGACTGCTTAACCTGACTAAAACCTGCCACCGCAGCAAAAAGCAATACAACCATCAGTATCATTGTCAGAACTCGAAAACGCATACAAAAATTTAGCAGCCCTCTATAGAGAGTAAATAGTGCCCCTTTATAGAGTTCGGTATCAGTTTCATCATCGTCTGCAGGTGAACTATTTTCTTTAAACATCAGGTCAGCAAAAAAAGGCACCAGAGTGATAGCCGTGACCCAGCTAAGCAGTAGAGAGATAAACAAAACCCAAAAAAGGCTGCCAGCGAATTCACCGGTCGCATCAGCAGAAAGCCCTATAGGTGCAAAAGCGGTAATTCCAATCACCGTCGCACCCAACAGTGGCAAACTTGTTTGTCGAGTAATGTCCATTGCCGCCTGGAGTTTTGTCTGACCTTTTTTAAGACCAACCAGAATACCTTCCGTAACCACGATGGCGTTATCAACGAGCATACCTAACGCAATAATCAGCGCACCCAGGGATATTCGCTGCAGATCGATGGCAAATAGTTTCATAAATATAAAACTACCCAACACCGTTAACAGCAGAACCAGACCGATCAGAACGCCACTCTTCAAGCCCATAAAAATCAACAGGACAGCGATGACAATAGCGACAGCTTCTGCCAAGCTGACCATAAAACTCTGCATCGATTTATCAACTTCAGCTGGCTGGTTATAGACACTGGTGACATCCATTCCAACCGGACGAACATATTCCAATTCAGCCATACGCTTATCGATTAACTGGCCAACATCCACCACATTAACGCCCGAACCAAACGAGATACCCAGCAACAAAGCCTGCTGATTATTGTAGTTAATAATATTTTGTGGCACTTCCGCATACTCGCGGCTGATTTTGGCAACATCCCCCAAATAGACCAGCTGTGAGGACCCTGCATTTGAGATCAACAACCCCTCCAGCTCTTTCACAGTATGAAATTCACCGGACGGATGCAGGCGAATATATTCACTAGCAACTTTTACGCTACCCGCATTGGAAACCTGATTCTGAGTCTCCAATAGCTGGTATATACGGTCTGCTGGGATCCCCAATGCGGCAAGCTTATTTCGAGCGATCTCTACCACCACCTGCTCTTGCTGTTCACCGCTTACACTAACTTTGCCAACACCTTTTATCAGAACCAGTTCACGGCGAAGGTAATCGATATAATCTTTTAATTCCTCGTAAGAGTAACCATCACCACTGATAGCAAGCAACACGCCATAAACGTCGCCAAACTCATCAAGAACATTGGGGCTCATCACACCTGGTGGAAGTGACGACTCAAGATCATTAACTTTACGCCGCAGCTCATCCCAGATCTGTTTAAGGTCATCTTTGCGGTATGTACCCTTCATGTTGATGACAATCTGAGACATCCCCGCTGAGGATATAGAAGTGACATAATCGACATATGCCAGTTGCTGAATGGCATTCTCAATCGGATAAGTGACTTCCTCTTCAACCTGCTCCGGCGATGCTCCGGGATAGGCGGTAGTCACCATTGCCATCTTGAGCGTAAATTCCGGGTCTTCAAGCCTGCCCAGTCCGTTATAAGAGACCACACCACCAATCAGCAGTAGCAGGACAAACATCCAACTGATGACAGGTCGTTTGATCGAGTATTCAGTCAGTTTCATTTACAGTCCCCCTTCTCTGTTCCAGGGGCGGATTTTCTGCCCCTCAATCAGAGAGTGAACACCAACAGAAACAACCTGATCACCCGGCTGAATACCCTTTAAGATTTCGATACCCTGCTCTTTAATCTCTCCGATATGCACTTCAGTCCGGTGGACTCTCATGGTCTGAGGGTCAACTTTCCAGATATAGCTTCGGGTACCCTCTGCCGCAAATACCGCACCTACCGGTAACATTAAAACGGTATTACTTAGGTCAGTCACTTTGGCAAGGTCGATACGGATATTGGCTCCCATTCCTGGCAACACATAAAATGAATCGGGCGTTGGCAGAGAAAATACCACTTTGTAAGTCAGGGTGGATGAATTAGCCTGGGTATCCCACTCTTTTACTGTCACTGGAAACTTTTTATCCGGGTGTGAATCAAAGCTTACCGTTGGCTGATAGCCGGTATCTTTTTTGATCCGCGAGATAATATTCTCTGGCATCTGAATTGAGACATCGATCTGATCCCGCGTCTGCAACACAAGAATGGTTTGCTTTGCCTGAATACTTTCGTGTTTATCAGCCATCACTTTTGCCACGCTACCGGCAAAAGGAGCACGCAGATAGGTATATTCCAACTCGGTTTTAGCGACATTCAGAGAAGCCCGGGCAACCTTCAATTCAGATCTGGCCTGATCATAGTTAGCCTGAGATATTAGTTTACGGCCGAGCATTGTTTTTGCCCGGTCAAACTGCGCGCTGGCTAAGTCATATCTTGCCTTTCGATCATCAAGGCTCAGCTGAAAGTCGTTCGGATCTAAACGCGCCAGTATCTGCCCTTTCTCAACCTGATTACCTGGCCTGATTGGAAACTCACTAATCTGACCACTCACCCGAAAAGCCAGCTTAGAAATTCCATTTGCTTCTACTTCAGCAGGAAAGTTGCGTATCGTCGCTAATGAGGTATCAGTGACCTGAAAAAGCTTTGCCGGGCGAACCACCTCTGGCACAACTGTTATTTCCTTATCATCACTACAACCGGCCAGGGTTAACAGAGAGATCAGGCTCAAATACTGAACTAACCGGACAAAAACAGGCATGGTAAACCTCTTCAAAAAGTATGTATCTCAAGCCGCTGTGGCTTAATAAGAAATGAACTGAATATAAGATATAGAAAGACTAGGAAAGCATAGTACTAAGCGCAACTAATAGACTAAACCGGGTGAGTCTTAGAAATTTATGGGTGTAAGATAAGCCAAAAACTGTTTAAATAATATTCATATAATATTTACATCAAGTTAAATTTTATTTATATGACATTAGAGCAACTTCTCACACTCACCCGCATTGTTGAGCATGGTTCCCTTAAACTGGCAGCTGATAGCCTGCACAAGACACAACCCGCGCTCTCTATGGCAATAAAAAAGTTGGAAGCCGAATACGGTTTCAAGATACTTAACCGTGACAACTATCGCTTAAGTCTGACGCCTGAAGGTCGCTCGTTTTACAACAAGGCTCAGGAGCTACTATTAAATGCCAATCAACTTAGTACCCTTGGTCAGCACCTGGGTGCGGGTAATGAGCCACTAATTCGCTTCGCTTATGACCTGGCCTGCCCCTCTTCGCAAATGTTAAAAGTATTCAAGCAGTGCCAGCAGCAATACCCGGATACCGAATTCCAGATATTGGAAAAATCCCGTTTTGGAGCTCTAGAACTATTGCAAAAGGACCAGGCGGATCTGGTCGTAAGCCCTTGGTGGCCAACTCTGTATTCAACAGGCGATCTTGAAACTCTGCCGATAGGTAAATTCACAATTAAGTTAGTTGCCGCACCTGAGTTACTCAGAGATGGCGAAATAAAGCGTGCCGATCAGTTAAAATCTCTGGTTCACCTAGCTGTAGAATCAAGTGGGTTCAAATTTGATTCTGAGAACCTGATGCTGGTAAAAGGCGCTCGGAGCTGGAAAACTCAAGATGTGAATACATTAAAACAACTACTTCTGGCAGGTTTGGGGTGGGGATTCATACCTGAGCACATGATTGAGGATGAACTTACCCGAGGTGACTTAGTCATGCTTCAGCCGGAAGATATTGAATATAGTATCAGTGGAGAAGTGCGACTGGTGCGCCGCCAGAAAAGCAGCCTCGGGCCGGTAGGTAGCATG
>JAGPUU010000446.1 GCA_018067325.1 Amphritea sp. | reverse complement strand
GGGCAGACGCTGCGTACTGGTTAAATAAATTGGAAGAAGGACATTTCTAATTGCTTGATACACCCGGCTGAATAACCGGGGTATGTTGTTTACAGCTTCATCGTTACAGTCTTAGAGCTTCTTTATTTCGGTCTTAAAATTTAAGCGGGTGCTACTGTCAGCTGGAAGATCGATCATCCATCGGTTTTGACTGGCATTTACCCTTGTATAAGAGTGACTGCTGGCGGTGATTTTCCAATCTTGATGAAAATTGGCTGTGATGCTTATCTGTTTCACCAGGTCACTGCTGTTGATCAGCTCTAGTTCATGGCCCGTTTGAAAAGAATCATAATTCTTTTTAAACAGACTTTGCTGTCGCTTAACCGTCAGGTCGAACGCTTTGCCTATTGGTAACTCAACCGTCTGACTTTTGCTGGTATTGCGGATTCTGGCACTGCCAATGAAGTGACGATTACCTTCGCTGTCCGGACTGAAAACCCGGGCGTTACCCGCAGGCAACGCAAATCCCAGACCTTGACTCTCCGTATTGGTGAAGCTGATTCTAATATCTGGTTTCTGATCATAAAGCTGTCGGTCAAGTGAGGGGTAAACCTGCATCTGGTAGTGATAGCTTCTGTTTGCCTTAACCTTCTCTGCACTGATCAGGCTGACTTGCTTGGTCTGGCCATTAAGCAAGTTTGCTCGTTGTGGTAAGCGGTATAACTGATAATCTTGAAAGGCTTCTGGAGTGCCGCTTTCAGCGACAGAGTCTGCCATCACCATGGCTGCTTTATGTCGGCGTAGAAGCTGCTCCGGAGGCTGGTTAACCTGACCTGCCATTAGCAGTACTTTGCTGTTGCGAAAGTCTACACCGGTGTGGTTGTTAAGTGTGGCAAGGCCATCCAGGTTCAGTCGGTCGCCTTTACTATTTAAAACCAGTGCGTAATCCATCTGCCAGCTGAGCCCCTGAGTCAGGTAGGTAAGTACTGCATCGCTAGCTTTGCTGGTTCCTTCAGAGCGGATCTCCAGACTAGGTCGGGCTTGCATCCCTTCCGGAATAGCCGGAAATATAAAGCGCCAACCCGGTTGATTGACCGGTATTGTTTCAATCTTTCCCTGATGTTCTACCAACGCGAATTGACCATTGGCACTTAATAGCCAAACATCGTTGACCGTTTCGCTACCGCTGACACTGTTGAAGCGGGCCAGTTGAATTTTTTTGCCAGTATATGCCTGCAACAACGCTGGTACCGAGATAAGATTGTTATTCAGGTTCTGTTCCAGAATTTTTCCTGCATTTTCAACCTGCAACGTCTGGCTCATGATCTGATGACTAACATCGCGGATGTAGAGCGTTTGTCCCTGATTAACGCGGGGTAAACTACGAACATCCCGTACCAGTCCTAGATTTTGATTGTAGAGGGTGATACTCAGGTCCTGCTGTTTTTCTATGTCTACTGTCAGCGGTGTTGCCAGAGTCAGCGGAGCATTGATAAGCAGAGCGCAGATCAAGCTACCGTTAAGGCCTGATATAAGATGTTTGTACATCAATTATTCCTCAGTTGCTGTATCGGACAGGTCGAGTGCTATGCGGAATCCCCAGCTATTCTTCGTGCTACCTGGAGGATGTCGATAACGACTTGATGAACGAATTACTCGGCCAATATCAAACCAGGAGCCGCCACGCATAACCCGGAATTCACAGGTGCCGTCGATCATCGCATCGCCATCTTTTGACGCATTGAAATAGGAATCCTGATAGCAGTCCTCAACCCATTCATCAACATTACCGTTCATATCATGAATGCTCCATGAATTGGGTGGGAACGATGCAATAGGTGCTGTCTTTCGTCCATCCCATTCAGTTCCGCACTCACTGCATACCGCACGTTCCTGTTCTAGCTTATCTCCCCACCAGTAGTTGGTGTCAGTACCAGCGCGTGCTACATACTCCCACTCCGCTTCTGTTGGTAAACGATAAGGCTGGCCAGTAAGTAAAGAAAGCCACTGCACATAGGCTTTTGCTTCCAGCCAGCTAACATTGATGACCGGTCTGTTTCCTCGGCCCCAACCTTCATCTGCAGGCAGCGGACGACCCATAGTACGGGCGTAGTAGTCATAGTCATTAAAAGTGACTTCATTGCGGGAGAGGGCAAACCGTTTACTAATGATCACCTGATGGGCAGGCCGCTCGTTGTCATCGCCGATCAGTTGCTGATCACCCATTGTGAAGCTTCCTCGGGGAATAATGACCATCTGAGGTCCTTTAAATCCTTCAGGCAACTGGTCTGTGAAAACGGTTAGTTTATCTGGGTCGGCAAATTTTATATCTAACAGCTCTTTGTGCAGAGTATCGACTTCGTTGATCTTTTTATTTAACTCTGTTTGTAGTGTCTCAGTTTCCGAGGTCCTTTCTTCACGCTCAAGACCTAATGTTTGCTGAAGGCCGGTAATGTCTTCCTGTACTTTCTGAAGCTCTATGCGTGTCTGGCTAAGAGCTTGTTCAATCTGATGGGTATTTTGCATTCCGAGAACGAAAGCGATAGCAAAACCCAGTAGAAAGCCGAAACAGAAAATAAGCACGGGTACTGTCCATTCAGGGATGGAGAACATACCAATTTTTCGTCTTTTGCTGGGCGTTGCTGAAAGCGGTTCTGGGGTCTCCTCTTCATCTGCTTCATCGCCGGCATTGATGATTTCTTTGAACAGCAGACCTGCTTTCTGAGGACGTTGCTCCGGGTCGGTCGAAAAAGCTGACTGAAGAACTTCCCATTGATTTTGATTCAGTGATGCGGGCTTTTTAAGTTCTTTACGGACCCGTGTCATCTCATCATCATTGGGTTTGAATGGTGCTTTACCACTGAGCAGTTGATAAACGATACAGGCGAAAGAGTAGATGTCAGCGGCTATAGAAATCGGGGTCGGATGAAAGGCTTCAGGAGCCTGGAAAGTAAGGTGTGAAGAGGGGGTGTTATTAAGCTCTCCTGCGATAGTCATAGCCTCTTCAAAGGCGAAGTCTGCAAGCTTTACGCCTCCTTGTTTATTGATAAATATTGACTCGGGGCAGATCCCTTTATGCGCCTGGCCAGCTCCCGCATGAGCATTATCTATCGCAGTGGCTAGCTGTTGTAGTAATCCTTTTTTCTGATTATCTTTCAGTTTCTTGGCTTGTCCGTTACTGATTAGCTGTTCCAGCGTCAGTCCATCCATCAGTTCCATAGCAAAAAATAGCAACACCCCTTTTTGGCGAAACATTCCGTAATATTCGGCAAGGTGAGGGTGCTTGAATTTCTTACTCAGGACGATGTGTTTCTGGGCGGCTTCAATAAATCCCTGATGCTTAAGCAGCGCAGGATTAAAAACCTGTAGGGTGACGGGTACTGAAAGGCTGGTAGACAGATCTTCGGCGTGCCATAGCTGGCCAAAACGATTGGTCTTTAATTGTGATGTCAGTTTGAACTGATGATGATCTGGACCAATGATCTGACCAGATTCAAGCCCATCGTAGATCGGTTCGTTTGTCGTCGCCATTCCTGTGCACCTTGAATCGATAATATCTGCTGATATTACTCGATAATAGAGTAAGGCTTACAAAGAGTTAAGGGTCAGAGTTGTCAAAACGACAGATATATTTTTAGAGCCGAGAGTGTTTATAGCTGAGAAAGGTTGAGCGACCCTTAGGAGGTCGCTCTAAGCACTATTCGGTCACGAGTGGGGGGAAGCTTTTAATCAGCTCATCAACTGCTTTCATCTGAGCCAGATAGGGTTCCAGCTTATCCAAAGGTAATGCGCAAGGGCCGTCGCATTTTGCTTTAGTGGGGTCGGGATGGGCTTCAAGAAACAGTCCGGCAATTCCCTGAGCTAGTCCAGCACGGGACAACTGTGCGACCAGTGCGCGTCGGCCATCAGCTGAGTCGCTTCGTCCACCGGGCATTTGCAGGGCGTGAGTTGCATCAAACATGACCGGATAACCCATCTCTTTCATGGTTGAGAACCCCAGCATGTCTACAACCAGGTTGTTATAGCCAAAGCTGCTGCCACGCTCACAAAGAATCAGATTGCTGTTGCCTGCGTCTTCGCACTTGCTGAGGATATGCTTCATTTCCTGAGGAGCCAAGAACTGGGCTTTCTTTATATTGATTACTGCGCCGGTAGCAGCCATCGCCTGCACTAGATCCGTTTGGCGAGACAAGAAAGCGGGTAACTGGATAATATCGCAGACTTCAGCGACAGGTGCTGCCTGATAGGGTTCATGCACATCGGTAATTAAAGGGACATTAAAAGTTTCTTTAATCTCCTGCATAATTTTCAGCCCCTCATCCAGGCCGGGCCCGCGGAAAGAGGTAAGCGATGAACGGTTGGCTTTATCGAAAGAGGCTTTAAACACGTAGGGAATATTAAGTCGGTTGGTGACTTCCACGTAGTGTTCAGCAATCTGCATGGCCAGGTCCCGGGATTCCAGAACGTTCATGCCGCCAAACAGAACCATCGGTGTCTCATTCGAGATAGAGATGTCGCCAACTTTAACTACTTTTTGTTGCATTTTTAGAACCCTGTCAGTCTGAATACGCCGCTGATTATACGTCAATCTTTCGCCCTATGGGGTATATTTATAATAGGGTTTACTAATTAACAGAGAATATCAAATGAGCAGAAAGGAAAAATAAATAAACGCCTGAACAGGCAAGGTACCCGCTGACCGACTTGCTCAAACGATACCAGCGGCGCCGCTCGACCAGAAGCTCGGTGACCTTGTGGTGCCATGTTTCATCGGTGTAACCGTGCAATAAAGTTGTTCAAGTAATGCTACTGCATCTTTGTTGCTTTGTGTGGTATCAGTTGACAGCCATTTATTCATTTTAGCATTACCTTTGGGTGCTTTTTTACCGCCAGAGTATAGCGGGCTCTTATGATAGCCAGACTGTAATCTGCTTCCAGAGTAAATATAAACTGTCTATACAGGAACGGTGTCAGCTAAAAATTGAACTGAATAACTAATTTCTTCCTCTACAATAGGCGCGAGGCTATTTTTAGCCTTGCTGCAAAACTAGTATTTTTTTGATGAGGAGAGTCGTGTGCTTCCAATGGGAACAATTATGGCGGGATGCATGGTGATAGGAGGGCTATTTGCGACTCGATTACCGGTATTGCGTACAGTGCAGAAATTGCCGGCATGGTTTAGAAAAACAATGGCGTTTGTGGTTTTTTCAGCGGGCAGCTGGAATGTGTTTTGGTATGCCATGCGGCATTATGCTGAGTTTTGGGGTACGGCTGCCTTGATTTCTGGCTGCTTAATGTTACTAACCTCTGCATATATCTTTAACGTTAAGTGCTTGCCGGGTTTTCTGCAAAAGATGCGTTCAGGAGTTTTGTTCCTGTTGCTAAGTTGTGCCGTTTTATATGGGACTACTATTTATCGGTTATGAATAGGTTGCCGCTTATACGTCAATTTTCCGTCTTAATAGGCATGTTTATAACCGGGTGAATCAATTAAAAGAGAATGTTAAATGAGCAGAAAGGAAGAACTGCAAGCGCCTGAACAGGCAGGGCAACAGCTGATCACTTTGCTCGAACGGTGCAAAACGCTGCAACTGGCTACTTTGGGTCCAGATGGGCCAGAAGCCAGTTATTCACCCTTTCTTTTTAACGAAGGAGTGTTGTATATATTTGTGAGTCAGCTCGCCAGTCATACGCAAAACCTAATTAATTCATCAGCCGTAGGGGTTATGCTGATTGAAGATGAGGCGGATAGTCGAAATCTGTTTGCCCGAAACCGGATGACTCTGCAGTGCCATGTTTCAGAGGTGAAAGTTGATGCGAAGGCTTATGAGCCGGTGATGGATCTCTATCGTCAGCGGCACGGGTCTACTGTCGATCTTTTGCGTACTTTGCCTGATTTTATGTTGTTCAGATTGACCCCTGTTCGTGGGCGGCTGGTACTGGGATTTGGCCGGGCGTTCAGAATAAATTTGCCGGGTTTCGAGCTAGAGGCGATCGAATCTAAGCCAGCCTGAGTGACTGCAAGGAGGGTGTTTTTAGCTCGTTTTAATCCGTTAGCCTTCGATCATATAAACAGCAACTGATTTGACCAAGAATGCAGCCAAGCCCAATCCCAGAGCAAAGAACAAAACCGCAGTGCCAAATTTTCCGGCCTTCGATTTTTTAGCCAGATCATAGATGATGAAGAATATATAAGCGGCAAAAATCACAAGGCCAACGTTGAGTGTTATCGTTTCGATTTCTGCCAGGCGCACTTGAAAGGTTCCTTAGAATAAAGTGTACAAAGGTCAGGAATTGTACAGAGACAGGTCTCCTAAGTGCAATCGGTCTGAAGTATAAACATCAGATAGTTAAGGATGTTTTCGATATAAGCTTATATGTCAGGCACTAATAGGCGAAGTGAATTTGCTCCATTGCATGAGGTTATCGATCTCTTGCTTGAGCGATAGCAGGCTTAGCTGCCCCTTACAGTGAATTCCCAACAGTTGATTGTCAGCCACCAAGACGGTGTAATGATCACCGGACTGGGTACTCAGGTGAAAACTTTCTACGGCACCAAAATCATCGACTCGTCGGCGTACCCGGGGGATTTCAGAGGAAAACTGCTGGAGTATGTCGAGTTCAGTTTGTTCGAGGGAGGAATACTCTGTTAGGTTGTCATTGTTGATCAGTGCGGTGCCGGTGACCTGATCAATTTTTTCAATCTCATTAACGAGTTCAGGCGTAAAAACAGGGAACTGCGGGGCTGTTGAAAACAGCTCATCAATACTCATCTCCTCTTCAGATTCCCATGCTGAAGAAGAGGCCTGAATGACGGGCTTTTCAGACTGCAGTACCTCATCAATTAGCATATGTATATCTTCAGCTCTTCGGGCATCGACAAAAAAAAGTGGCGCGTTGATTTCCAGCTCAGCAAGCCAGCCTGCATAATCTGACCGGGATGGCGTTTGTATCAGGTCGCTTCCAGTGATGCCGATAACTAATCGAACTTTAGGGTTATAAGTGCGGAAATTTTGCAGGTAAAACTCAAGGTCTTGACGGGGGTGATTACGGGCATTATCTAATAACATAATATGTCCGCTGCAATCGTGGGCAAGTTCTGTGGTAATCATTTCCCACATAAACCGGAACCGTTCCTGTCCCGGTGTGCCGTAAAGGTGGATACGCTCGCTGCCGGTATCCAGTAGTGCGTAATCCATAGCAACGGTAGTGCTTTTTTTACGTCGTATGCTGCTATCAGAGACACGGGCGTCAGTCTTAGCATTATCGCTATGGGTGACAGCGTCAATGGCAGTGGTCTTTCCTGCCCCGACCGGGCCGAAGAAAATGATTTTCTTGTCCTTCATGTCTGCATAAGCCTGTCCATATGGGTCGCGCATCCACCCGATTTTTTCTTATCGGGCTACAGTGGTTTTCCTCAGATATTGGAATACTCGGTGAGTAATAGCCATTATTTTATTATATATGCCCATAGCAGAATATATGGGCATGCCACCGATTGGAAGGTTAATTCAGGATTTTCTAATTAAAGTGACTGTTGTAAAAATAGTGGTCAGAATTGCCAGTGCAGATGCTAGCAGTAACCCCTCGGCCATGGTAATTCCAAACAGTAATTCAGGAGTCCAGCCACAAAGTTCCCAGGGCTCGAAAATAGATGGGAACCATTGGTCCAATGCAAACCAGTCGGGCAGGCCAGCACCCATAGTACAGCTACCCTCGATCAGATTACGCTCAATAGCAAATGTCATCCAGGAACGTTCACTCAAACCGATTGCAGCAATAACAGTCAGTGCGCTTATGATAATACTGAGGGGACGGCTGTTTCTACATAGTAAACCTATAATTCCCAGCAAGATAAAAGCCATTACCCAGATTCGTACATGGATGCAGAGTACGCAGGGACCGTAGTCCAGACCATATTGGAAATAAAGAGCTATTCCTTCCATCGCGAGACCTGTGAATATCATGGCCAGCCAGTACCACTGACTACGAACGAAGCAGGTGAAGGTGTTGAGCATGGTTGTTCCTGTATTTGAAAAGAATGGATGATCTAGTCAGATAAATAATCGTAAAAGAAGTTCAGTTAGCGTTGAAAAATATCAATGACCTGCTGCTTTAATGAGATCGCAAGTTGTTGGTGTTGTTCCTGATCCAGATGTATTCCATCAACCATACTGGCGTTGATTACTGTCCCTGCATCAAAGAAGTAACACTGGTTTTCATTCGCGATCCGTTCAAGTTCCTTGTTAAAGCCAGGCCACTTTAGTTCAGCTCCTTTGAACTTAGATGCGATGGTCCCTTTAGGGCAGGTGATTGGAGGAGGGCTGATCAGTAGGATTTCAGGCATTGGCATGCCCGGCTCAATAGGCGCTTTGCGAATAACCGGTATCAGCGCGGCAACCCCTTGAGCGGCTTCCGCTGCTTTGAAATTATGAGAGCTCTGGAAATCATTGTTACCCAGCATGATGATAACGAGGGCTAATGGTGAATTGATTTCGACACGTTGTTGTAGTCCTTTCAAGCCGTTTCTTCCCGGCTTGAAAGGATCGTCCAGAACCGTTCTGCGACCATTCAGGCAATCTTCAATGACCCGGATGCTTTCGCTTTCTTTTGACAGGAGTTGTTCAAGCTTTCCAGGCCATCTCTGATGGAACTCAAAACGGTTACGGCTATCGGGAATGATGCCCCAGCTGAGTGAATCTGCGTAAACCAGAACCTGTTTCATTGAGGACTCCGATATTCTATTCCTGAAAATGAATCTGACTATTGAAAGCGATAACTACCCTATCTTTTTTGCTGAAGTAGGGCATGGCCGCATGTTTCAGGTATGAAGGAAATATGACTACCTGTCCTTCTACTGCTTCGAAATCCCAACTGCCGGTTCCATTAAGATAAGCGGTGCCGGCATCCAGATACTGATCAGCGCCGTGACGGGGGTCGTAGAAGCGGTTGATGCCGTTTCGACTACTGATGTCACACTCACCGGCATCCACATAGTAGATGCCGCACCAGGAGCAATTAGGGTGGGCATGAGTATCGTGGTAGCCGCCGTTCTCAGTAACATGAAACCAGGATTCAACAATATCTGCTCGTGCCTGAGCACCTTCCGGCCAGAATGGCTCATTAACGGCGCTGGCAACGGTGATAAGCATGTCTTCAATAAACTCTCGAAGCTCTCCTATCACCGATTCCGGACGTTGAAGAAGATCCAGGGTGCTTTCATAGAGAGCATGCTTGGCTGTAGGTGCAACCTCACTCTCTATGGCTTGCTGCTGGTTATCCCTCAGGCTATAAATTAGTTTTAACAGTGGTTCACGAATATCGCTGTGCAGTGGATTTTGCACGGTGAACATTTGGGTTTCCCAAACGTTGATATCTTCGATAATAATTTCTGGTTGATCCATAGCCGGGTTTTATTTTCCAGAATCCAGAATGTTTAAAAGAGCGTGGGCCTTGTCTGCTGCTTCATGACCCAGAGGGGTTAGGTAGCCACCGTCAAACAAAGTGATCAGTTTCTTATCAAATAGACGTTGTGTTGAATTAACTAGTTCAGGCGCAGCTACGTCATGATGAACTTTCAATCCCTGATGATCGCTGCTCTGGCTAAACCGAATAAGCATGTTGATCTCTTCAAGAATGTCGTTTGTGCAAGGCATATTGTGATTCTCCAGACGCTATTACATATTTCCCACACATTGGCACAGGATAACGACAAGGTACAGAGGGTGAATGAATTAATCTGCAGGTTATT
>JAGPUU010000442.1 GCA_018067325.1 Amphritea sp. | reverse complement strand
AAAGAGGTATTCGCAGAGCTCCAAGCCAGTATATGTGGGTACACAAACGATTCAAAACCCAGCCTGACGGCCAGCGGAAACTGTACAAACGCATATGAGCAATGATCTGAACAAAACATATAGAAAACCGCCTATGCGAACCGTTTTCTTTGCCGCCAGAAAAATACATCGTACCTATTTTTCTAAGCTGTCCAGTCGCATACCTGACAGTAAAGTTATTTACTATAAGCAGTGCGTTCTTCCTGCTCTGAAATCCATTCCTGCATCTAAAATCAAGGAAATTGTTCAAAACCTTATTCAGGAAAAGCAAAACAACCCAAAGCGTCGGAATAAAAGCGTTACCTATTGGAAATTATTCAGCACATTCAAGCATCTTGAAGCTAGTTGGCTATATTTGGTCTATTCACGTGAGCTGTCCACTAGCAATGCCGATAAAATGGTTATTTGGAATGGGTTAAAATACCGCCAACTAATTGCGATCGCTGCCGCTAGGGGGCTGAACATCCAATGTATCTTTATGGAGAACGGTTTATTACCTGGGTATACAACGCTGGATGCCAAAGGTATTAACTATGTTAACTCAGTACCCAGAGCGCCTTCATTTTTCCTGAATTATAAGAGAACTGGACCCCACAGTTTAATCGAGGCAGCGCCGAGTCAGATTTATTCTGGTAAGCCAGAGACATTACCTAACGATTATTTTTTCATCCCTTTTCAGGTAAATACCGATAGTCAGATCACGCGTTTCTCGCCCTGGATCAAAGATATGTATGACCTGGTTCAAATGATTAACCAGGTTTCTATTACGATGGGGAAAAGTTCACCTGAGCTTGTCTTCAAGTTACACCCTGCAAGTGATGAAGATTATAGCCTTCTGATTAAAGGCATTCGTAATACCAAAATTCATTTTTTAACAGACAATAAGATCACTACTAATGAGCTAATTCATCACGCGAAGGCTGTTATTACAGTGAACTCGACTGTTGGTATAGAAGCTCTATTGGCGAACAGAAAGGTTATTGTATTGGGTAACGCCTTCTACAATATCGAAGGACTGACCCTTAAAGCAGTTTCTGATCAAGAACTAATTGAAGCCATTGATACTATTGATGGCTGGCAGCTAAATAAGTTATTACGGGAAAACTTCTTCAGTTATCTCGCAGAAGAATATCAATTACCGGGGCGATGGCAGGAATGCTCTGATGAACACTTAGAAATCACTGCCTCACGAATTCAGCAAGTTGAAGCCTTATGAAAAGGCATCTTTTTTTTGCATCTACGCCTTTTAACATGCTCACGGCCAGTATGGTTGCATTCTCTCTTCCAGAATCCGATGAAAAACATCTCTGCCTGATTGATCAGCCAGCGCAAGACAGCCATTTTGTAACTGAGATCATGAAATGGTCAGGCACTCCATTCAATTCTACCCAGCTTATCTCTCGCAAGTGCACTGATAAAAACAAACACAAACAGAGAAAGATCGCATTTCAGTTGATTAGTGCTTTGTTGGCAAAAATCCAACCTGACGTTATTTATACTGGCAATGATCGCAGAGTCGAATTCCAATATGCTATGGCCCATAGCCCGGAACAACCAATCGGGGTGTATATAGATGACGGAACATACACCTATCTGGGGAGAAAGACCCATTGGCTAAAAGATCACCTGCTGGATAATTTGGTTAAGAAACTTAGCTACGGCTTTTGGTGGAAGCAACCAGACACCATTGGAGCATCGGACTGGATTGATGAATGTATTGTGGCTTTCCCCAAAAGAGTTACCCCATTACTTAAGCAAAAAGTGCTGAAATCTCTGCCTGAAAACCTCAACAGAACAGAGTTTCGTGAACTGTCTGTAAAGTGCATGCTTCACTACCCTGAAATAGTAAAAGACTTGCCTAAATTAGAGACTCTAATCCTATTACCCCATGAATCTGTCTTTGACCCTTCGATGTTAAATGCGATCAAAAGCAGACTGTCTCAGTTAACCGGGAGAGTCGGGATAAAGCACCACCCAAGAACCAAAGATAAAAGCTTTTTTACGATGGTTTCAGATACCGAGCTTCCAGATAACATCCCAATGGAAGTCATTCTCCCATTACTAAATCAAGACTGTCGAATCATTGGAGATGTATCTACGGCGCTACTGACCACTAAGTGGTTACGACCTGAAATGGATGTTACTGCCATCTCTGGAAACCAGATAAGCAAGCAATGGCATCAGCTACTGAGCACGCTTGGAATCAACATAATTGGACATAATTAAAGCTATGCACTTCAGCAAGATATCATCAGAAAACTTCTGGAAAACGGTCCCCACCCTGCTATTGTGCTTTGCCATTGCTGCGCCATTAATCAGTAAAAACACCGGGCAATTTGCTGCCGGGATGATCTTGATAATCGGACTCCTGTCTTATCTTCTTGTTTTGCTAAAGCAATATCCAACTCCACTGATCGGCCGACCAGAAAAACTCATGGCCATGGGCAGCCTTCTATTATTAACAAATATCTTCATTAATATTTGTATATTTGGCGATCTATCCCACATTGGAGGGAAAACTGACCA
>JAGPUU010000432.1 GCA_018067325.1 Amphritea sp. | reverse complement strand
TAACGCTGAGATGGAAGGCATTCTAAGTTTCCGTAGACTGGATGATATCGATCGTACTATGGCTAAAGTCAGCGATGTCAGCCACGCCACCGTCGTAGGCGGTGGATTACTCGGTCTGGAAGCCGCCTGGGGACTTTGTCGACAAGGCCTGAAAGTCACTGTAATCCACCGGGGCGAATGGTTGCTGAATCGACAACTCGACCCTGCTGCTGGCGAACTACTTAAAAAGTCATTAGAAGCACGGGGGATCAGCTTTCGCCTCAATGCGGAGATCACTCAATTTTCCAGCCACAAAGCAACATATTCCGATGAGAGCTCTGCCCTTCTGCCCGGTGATTCAGAAAGCGAAGTGCACCCAAGCTCTGAGGCTCTTAAGAAGGTCTTTGTAAAGAAGACCTCTGAACAGAAGGAAACTCTCCAGCAAATTACCCTGAGCGACGGTTCAGTTCTCGATACTGAACTGGCCGTTATCGCAATCGGCATAACTCCCAATCACTCGCTGGCGAAAGCCAGTGCGCTCGATTGCGACAGGGGGATTTTGGTCAATGACCAGATGCAGAGCTCTCATCCGAATATATTTGCACTGGGTGAATGCACCCAGTTTGGCCAACATACTTTTGGTCTGGTTGCGCCCCTGTGGGACCAAGCCGCGGTACTGGCAGATCAACTGTGTGAAACATCGGATCAACGTTTCAGTGTTAAACCTTGCGCCACTAAACTCAAGGTTTCAGGCATCGATCTGTTTTCAGCGGGCGAATTTCTAGACAGCCCCGACAGTGAATCAATCATCTTTCAGGACATCAACAGTGGTGTCTATCGCAAACTCATTTTTCGCGAGCAGAAGCTGACCGGCGCCGTGCTCTACGGCGCAGTTAACGATGGTAACAAGTACTTCGAGCTGATTCAGACTCAACAGCAAGTTCAACACCTGGCACCAGAGCTTATTTTTGGCTGGCGCTACTGCGAAACCGAAGCTGTCTCTCAATCAATCACTACTGGTGAATCTGGGGTTCAACTCTCTGCACCAGAACTTAATTCTCCGGAACTTAACTCTTCAGAACTCAATGCTCCGGACCTCAATTCACAGAAACTTAGCCTGGCAACAGGAGCGACCCCATGAGTAAAACAAAATTAGTTATCGCCGGTAACGGCATGGTTGGCCATCAATTTCTTCAAAGCCTGGCTGACAGTAATCAGCTGGCAAACTTTGAAGTGACCGTTTTCTGCGAAGAGAGTCGATTAGCCTATGACCGGGTTCATCTAAGTGCCTACTTCTCCGGTTCAACGGCTGAAGATCTGGCCATGGGTCATGCCGATGTTTATCGCAGCTGGGGTCTTAACGTCCTGACCGGTGAAAAAGTAACGGTGATCGACCGTGCCTACAAATCGGTTACCACCGATAAGGGTCGCGAACTAAGCTACGACAAGCTTGTTCTGGCCACCGGCTCATACCCCTTTGTACCGCCGGTACCGGGACATGATCGTGGACAGTGCTTGGTATATCGAACCATTGATGATCTGGAAGCCATTGCGGAAGCGGCTAAGGGTTCTAAAATTGGTACCGTTGTCGGTGGCGGCCTCCTCGGCCTGGAAGCCGCTAAAGCACTAAAAGATCTGGGACTGGAAACTCATGTGGTTGAGTTCGCTCCCCGTTTGATGGCTGTTCAGCTGGATAATGGTGGCGGTACCATGCTGCGCCAGAAGATTGAAGCGCTGGGTGTAACGGTGCATACCGAAAAAAACACCCAGTTGATCGATGATGGTGAGCAATGTTTCCACAAGATGAATTTTGCCGATGGTGAAGTACTGGAAACTGACCTTATTCTATTCTCCGCCGGTATCCGTCCACGTGATGAGCTCGCTAGACAGTGTGAACTGGAAGTCGGTGAACGCGGCGGCATCGTAATCAACAATAACTGCCAAACTTCTGACCCTGCTATCTACGCAATTGGCGAATGCGCCCTGTGGAATAAACAGATTTTCGGATTGGTAGCCCCGGGCAACCAGATGGCTAAAGTGGCCGTTTCTCATCTGACCGGCGGCAAAGACAGTTTTACCGGTGCTGATATGAGCACCAAATTGAAGCTGATGGGCGTTGACGTTGCCAGCATTGGCGATGCCCACAGCCGGACACCGGGTGCGCGTAACTACAGCTTCATTGATGAACGCGAAGGGGTCTACAAAAAACTGGTTGTTTCTGAAGATGGAAAAATACTGCTAGGTGCAATTCTGGTGGGTGATGCCGAACAGTACGGTACGCTGTTGCAATATATGCTCAACGGCATTCACCTACCGGAATATCCGGACACGCTGATTCTGCCAAACCGGGGCGACGATCAACAGACCGGACTGGGGGTTGCCGCCCTGCCGGAGACAGCCCAGATCTGTTCTTGCCATGATGTTAGCAAGGCTGACGTGCGGGCATCACTGGATGCCGGGTGTTGTACCCTGGGTGATGTCAAAGGCGCCACTAAAGCGGCCACCGGCTGTGGCGGTTGTGCTGCGCTGCTAACGGACTTGGTAAACCACGAACTTGAAGAGATGGGGGTCGAAGTAAACCGCGACCTCTGCGAGCACTTTCCCTACACCCGTCAGGATCTTTACAACCTGATCCGAGTCGAAGAGATCCGCAGCTTTGACGAACTATTAGAAACGCACGGTAGTGGTCACGGGTGTGAAATCTGTCGCCCGGCCGTGGGTAATATTCTGGCCTCGTGTTGGAACGATTTCATCCTGAGCGAAAAGAACGTTGCGCTGCAAGATACCAATGACACCTTTATGGCCAATATGCAGAAGGATGGTACCTATTCGGTTGTGCCCCGGGTTGCCGGAGGCGAGATAACAGCCGATAAGCTAATCACCCTCGGTCAGGTGGCTAAGAAATACAACCTCTATAGCAAGATCACCGGCGGCCAGCGAGTCGACCTCTTTGGGGCTCGCTTAGATCAACTCCCCCCTATCTGGGAAGAACTCATTGCAGCCGGTTTTGAAACCGGACACGCCTTCGGTAAAGCCCTGCGTACGGTTAAATCTTGTGTCGGTAGTACCTGGTGCCGTTTCGGTGTCGATGATAGCGCTGGCTTGGCGATCGAATTGGAAGACCGCTACAAGGGTCTGCGTGCACCCCACAAGATCAAGTTTGCGGTATCCGGTTGTACCCGTGAATGCGCCGAGGCCCAAAGTAAGGATATCGGTATCATCGCCACCGAGAACGGCTGGAACCTCTATGTCTGCGGTAACGGTGGTATGAAACCCCGTCACGGTGACCTGTTCGCGACCGATCTCGATAAGGACACCCTGATCAGTTACATCGACCGAATTTTGATGTTCTACATTAAGACCGCCGATCGTCTGCAGCGCACCTCCGTCTGGATGGAAAACATGGAAGGCGGTCTGGACTATCTGCGCAAGGTGATCATCGATGACAGCCTGAGCCTTGGCGAAGACCTGGAACAGCAGATGTGTCACGTAGCTGCTACCTATCAGTGTGAGTGGAAAACCACCTTGCAAAGTCCCGAAGCGCTGAAGCGATTCCGTCAGTTTGTTAACTCCGATGCCCGTGACAGTAATGTTGTGTTTGTTGAAGAGCGGCAACAAATCCGCCCTGCCACCCCTGAAGAGAAAGCTGACATTCTGGCTGAGCCAATCAAGCTGGTTAGCTGAAACAGAGGAAAGAATAATGACTAATAAAACCACCTGGACTGCGGTATGCAGTCAAAACGACCTAATTCCAAACTCCGGTATCTGTGCGCTGGTAAAGGACATTCAGATCGCACTGTTCTATGTACAAAAAGAACAGAGCGTATTCGCCATTGCCAACCATGACCCGTTCAGTCAGGCCAATGTGCTGTCCCGGGGACTGATCGGTTCTAAGGGGGATGATCTGTTTGTTGCCTCACCGGTTTATAAGCAGCACTTCTGCCTTAAAAGCGGCCGTTGTCTGGATGATGAAAACACTAGCATCCAAGCCTGGCCTGCCCGGATTGAGAATGGTCAGGTCCAAGTCCTTTTTTAGAGCTCTTTAATAGAGTCCTTATATAGTTTTTTATAGGACTCTTTTTAAGTTCGAATAAACCTTACACACAACAGATCTACAGGACCTTGATTGATGACTATCGCAACCCGCCCAGACACTTGCCAGGTAAAAACCACTTGCCCCTACTGCGGAGTAGGCTGCGGTGTGAATGCCCAGGTAAGCGAGAATCGGCTGATTGCAGTAAGTGGCGACAAGGCGCACCCGGCGAATCACGGCCGACTCTGCGTTAAAGGTTCAGCCCTGCACGAAACATCAGGATTGGAAGGTCGACTGCTGGCACCTCAAATCAAAGGCGAAACGGTCAGCTGGGACAAAGCTGTTGATCATGTCGCTCAAGGCTTTCGTGAAACCATAGAGAAATATGGCCCCGATTCAGTCGCACTGTATCTCTCAGGCCAGATTCTTACCGAAGACTACTACGTTGCCAATAAGCTGATGAAAGGCTTTATCGGCTCTGCCAATGTCGATACCAATTCTCGCCTCTGTATGTCTTCTGCGGTAGCCGCTCATAAACGAGCTTTTGGCGCTGACCTGGTGCCCGGCTGCTATGAAGATCTGGAACTCACCGATCTGTTGGTACTGGTAGGGTCAAATACCGCCTGGGCGCATCCAGTCATCTACCAGCGAATTGTCGCTGCTAAGAAAGCCCGCCCGGAGATGAAGGTCGTTGTGATTGATCCACGTCGGACTGCGACCTGTGATATTGCTGATCTGCACCTACCACTCAAGCCCGGTAGTGATGGGTACCTGTTTACCGGCCTGTTGAGCTATCTGGCGGACAATAACGCGCTGGACAACTCATATATCAAAGATCACACCGAAGGCTTTGAGGACGCTCTACAAGCTGCCAGAACACTCACAGCCGATCTGGTCCAAACAGCAGACTTATGTGGATTAGAAAAATCTGATCTTAAACAGTTTTACCAATGGTTCTCTCAGACAGCTAAAGTTGTCACGCTGTTTTCCCAGGGGATCAATCAATCCTCTTCTGGAGTTGATAAGGGTAATGCGATCATTAACTGTCATCTTGCGACCGCAAAGATAGGCAAACCCGGTGCAACTCCCTTCTCCATTACCGGCCAGCCCAATGCCATGGGCGGGCGGGAAGTCGGCGGACTGGCCAATCAACTCGCGGCACATATGGATTTCACTGATCCGGAAAATATCGAACTGGTTAAGACCTTTTGGCAGGCCCCGAAGATGGCCCGCAAAGAGGGTCTGAAAGCGGTCGATATGTTTCAGGCGGTCCATGACGGCAAGATAAAAGCGATCTGGATTATCGGTACCAACCCGGTCGTCAGTATGCCCAATGCTGACTTTATCCGCGAAGCACTGCAGCGCTGCGAACTGGTGGTCGTCTCCGATTGCATGGAAAAAACCGATACCACCGCCTGCGCTGACGTGTTGTTGCCAGCGACCGGCTGGGCAGAAAAAGACGGCACTGTAACCAACTCTGAACGGATGATCTCACGTCAAAAAGGCTGTCTACAGCCCGCTGGCCAGAGCCTGCATGACTGGCAAATCATCTGTTCGGTTGCCCAGACAATGGGATTTGAGGAAGGTTTTAAATTCAATTCGCCAGCAGAGATATTCGCCGAACACGCCGCGCTTTCAGGCTTTAGAAACAACGGTAAACGCTTCTTTGATATATCGGCACTCTCGACATTATCAGACGCTGAATATCACGATATGAAGCCGGTTCGCTGGCCTGCGATAAAAAACAGCAAGGCTGATTCGACTCGCCTGTTCAGCGACGGCCGATTTAATACTCTATCCGGCCGTGCACGGCTCATCCCCATCACACCTGCTGCACCTATCAGTCAGGTATCAGAAACCTACCCACTGATACTGAATACCGGCCGAATTCGTGATCAATGGCATACGATGACCC
>JAGPUU010000428.1 GCA_018067325.1 Amphritea sp. | reverse complement strand
CAGAACCAAATGGCTACGAAGCACACTTCCTTAGCGCCATTGGGGTCAGGGTACATCTACTTGGGTGCAACCAGTATTCACAATATTTGGAGAGTAAATCATGCAGCTCGAAGGTTCATGTCATTGCGGTTGCGTCCACTTCACCGTTGATTGCAGCCAGCCTTATCCATTCAATCAATGCTGTTGCTCCATCTGCCGAAAAACGGCGGGCGGTGGTGGCTATGCTATTAACTTGGGTGGGGACTACGCAACCCTAGAAGTTGTAGGGGGGGAGTACATCAGTGTCTACCAAGCGATAATTAATGACCCTGAAACCGGGGGCAAGAAGGAAAGTCCTGGGCAAAGGAGTTTTTGTAAAAAGTGCGGTAGTACTCTCTGGCAATGGGACCCGAGGTGGCCGGAACTTGTACATCCATTTGCCTCCGCCATTGATACTGATCTGCCTTTACCTCCGAAGCGCACGCATATGATGCTGGGCTCAAAGGCCTCATGGGTTAAGGTCGATGCAGGTTCGTCAGACAGTATGTTTGATGAGTACCCGCAAGAGTCGCTTGCGGATTGGCACCTGCGATTAATGAAAGACGATCGAGATACATAACGAACGGCTCTAAAAAGGGACGGGGTTATTTATCGAACCCTTTATCCCTAAGAAATGATTTTCAGTATATCCCTTAAACTCTCCCCAATTTAAACACCGGAGTAATATCAGCATGACCGATTCAAAGATCAATAAAGCTAGTTGTGTCTGCGGTAGTGTGAAAATCGAAGTTGCTGAGATCAACCCTAAGTTTACCGTCTGCCACTGTGACAGCTGTCGGCAGTGGGGTGGTGGGCCTCTGTTTGCGGTGCAGTGCGGTACCGGCGTTAAGTTTGAGGGGGCAGATTCGGTTAAGGAGTACGACTCTTCGGCTTGGGCCTCACGGGGGTTTTGTTCTAACTGCGGTACCCATCTCTTCTACCGATTAAAAAAGACGGGTAGTTACAACATGCCGGTGGGTTTGTTTCCTGATCTCGAGAATCTGGAGATGAGCATGCAATACTTCAGCGATAAACGCCCTGCATATTACTGCTTTGCTAATGAGACGGCAGAGATGACAGAAGCTGAGATTTTTGCCTATTTTGCTGATCAGGTGTGATCTGACAGAGTCTCACCTACACCCACACCCTGTCACAGGGTAACCACTCGGGCTGCTAGGCCAATCAGAATCCCCCCGGTTAGTCTGTTTACCAACTGACTGCGGTCCTGCAGGGTTTTAAGGATAGGCCCGTGTGACAACAGTAAGGTCACAATACTGTACCAGAGGCCGTCCACCAGCGCGGCGGTAGCTGTCATTATCAGTTGATCGGCCAGGGTTGCATCGGGGCTGACAAACTGAGAAAAAAGCGCGATAAAGAAGATGGCTAATTTGGGGTTGAGTATGGAGATGGTAGCGCCTTCAATTCCGGCCGTCAGAATTGAAGCCTTCTCTCCCGATTTGACTGTAAAGGTTGATCCTTTGCCTGCACGAATCGCTTTAACGCCAATCCAGGCAAGGTAGCCTGCACCCAGCCAGGTGATTGCTTTAAACGCGATTTCCGACTCAGCCACTAAAATGGCCAGGCCTGAAATGGTCGCAAAAGCCCAGAGACCGACACCGACAGCATGAAACCAGCTTGCTGCCAGACCATGGCTACGGCTGTTGCCAACCGTCTGTTTTAGAACGACAGCCAGGCTTGGGCCGGGTGACATAGCGCCCAGGCAACAGATGGCAAGTAGTGAAAGCCATGCGGTTAAAGTCATAAAGCATCCCTGGTAAAGAGTGGTTAAAAAAAGAGATATTGTCCCTGCTCAGCGTAATGGCTTAAACCCGACTAAGCTGATAGATGAAATTATATTGCAGACAAGCGATAGGGGCCAGAGATCTTAATGGCGAGACTATCAGAATTTTTATCTTGTCTGGTTTCACTTATAAACCGATGTGTAAGCTTAGCTGAAAGCAGAGGTGTCAATAATGCAAAGTCTGGAAACTGTGTCTCGTTCCTGCCCGTATTGTGGAGAGCCGATTGAGTTGTTGCTGGATTGTACAGAAGGCGATCAGCAATATATTGAAGACTGTCAGGTATGTTGCAGACCGATAACCGTTGATCTGCAATTGGAAGGCCCTGAGCCTGTGGTTATGCTGACTTGCGAAAACGATGCATAACAAAACGTCGTGAAAACTATTGTGCTTGGTTATAGGGCGTTAACAATTTACTTAAAGTGCTCATTTACAAATGAGAACGATGCATAAAAAAAACGCCGCATCTTAGGAGTAAGAAACGGCGTTTTCTATCGACTTACGGGGAGTGATATTTAATCAATCAAGCCGTAGTCAGTACGCAGAATATCAACGATCTCTGCTTTAGGGTTTTCAGACAGCGTTAGCTTCTCGCCGGTAATCTTCTCGGCGATACCCACATAAGTGTCAGACACTTTTTGCAGTAGGGCAGCAGGCAAGGTGTTGTCTTTTGCCAGTGCGTAACGCTCTTCCATTCGGTCTTTATTGATCAGGATATCTGGGTCAGGGAAGTAGTTAAGCAGTTCCTGACGGAAGACTTCCTTGGAGTTCTCAACCACCTTGCCTTCACGGTAAGAGGCGCCATCCCAGATACGGGATGAATCCGGTGTGCCGACTTCATCCATATAGATCAGCTTTTCGGTGCCTGAAGCATCGGTGACATAGCCGAACTCAAATTTAGTATCGACGAATACCTGGTCAATTTTCTCAAGCTCGTTGCTGATCACATCGAAGCCTTCTTTAAGAAGTTTCTCGTAAACAGCGATATCGTCTTGAGTACGGAAATGGAACGCTTCGTGATTATTGACGATGTCGTCACGGGTGATGTTCACATCATCAACTTCAGGAACACCTGGGATATCTTTAAGGATACCTTTGGTGGAAGGCGTGATCAGTAGTTCAGGCAGCTTTTGATCTTTCTGTAGCTCATCGGCAATCTGGATGCCACAGAACTGGCGCTCGCCTTTAGCATACGAACGCCACATAGAGCCGGTGATGTACTGGCGACAGATCGCTTCAATCATGACAGGCTTAGCTTTCTGAACGATCCAAACAAATGGGTGCGGGATATCCAGAATGTGGCTGTCGGCCAGGCCGTTTTCACGGAACAGTTTGAACCAGTGATTTGAAATAGCATTAAGCGCAGCACCTTTACCCGGCACTCCATTCATACCGCCTTCACCGTGCCAAATGCACTCGAATGCAGAAATGCGGTCACTTATCACCATAATGGCAAGCGGCGCATCTGCAGCCACGTTATA
>JAGPUU010000485.1 GCA_018067325.1 Amphritea sp. | reverse complement strand
GATAACTATAATCCTCAGACGCTCCAGAGTGCTGTGGATCGAGCCTATGCCCCGTTAGTATCTGCAATTGAAGCACTCATAGTAGCTGGAGATACTACAGTTACTGGTAATGATCGTAGCCTGGTTGATTCTTATTACTATGACAAGAATCTTGGGATCAGCCATTCTGATCTGCAGGATGCACTGGTACGTGCGCATAAAGAGCTGGATATTGGTGCTCTTGATCGATTGATGGGCGCTACCGGTCAGCCTACTGACGTAACCGTTAATGTTTCTATCGATCGGGTGGTACCTGATTCGACAGATCCGGATGGTTTGTTTAATCGCACTCTGGAATCGGTTCTTACTAGCGTTAGCACCCAACATACTGCAATCACAGGTATTGTCTGGGATAGCACCAGCGGAACGACACTGGCTGCAGACAGGTCAGCATGGTTTGTTTCAGTCTTAGATTTTGCTAACCGGGGCTTGGAGCTTATTGGCCAATTGCCTTTAGGAGCGACAGTACCGGATGAGGCTAAGTTCTCGCTGACCGCGTTGAACGCCTTTATTAACAGTACAGAGCTGGCTGATTTGAAAGCGCTTAATGGAACTCGCTTCGATGCATTGAGCACAGCGCTGGATAACCTGCTTTCCTATATCACTCTGGATATTGTTAATACTGATAATAAGACTAAGAATCTGGATGTCATTGCCGAGTCTGGTTTGCAGGTTTACCTGTCAACCGATCTGGGTACGGTTGCCGGCGGTGTTACTACCTTAAAGACCTATACAGCAGAGCGCTCTTATCTCGATGATCTCTGGGCGCAAGCGGATGTTGATCTGGGTAATCTCTACAACAGCCGTCTTGATCTTGGTGCTCTCGCAAGCATGCTGGATGAGAATGGAAATCCGGTAGGTACGCGTGCAGATATTGGTTCTAGTGCTATTGGCTTCTTGGACCGTTTGGTGGCGCTGCCTGATGAAGATGGTAATGACTCTGAAGCGCTGGGGCTTACCACTACCGGTAATGCTGATCCGGCTCTGGCTAAAATTGTTACTTACCTGTTGCCCGGCGCGGATAATCTGCACGTGGGTGAGGGTGACGACGCGACGTCAGGCCTTGCTACAAATAAAGTAGAGATGCTGAAAGAGTATGTTCAGCAGCTTAACTCACTTAATGGCGCTTACTATACACAGAGCTACTATAGCGTTGATGGTAGTGGTAATAAGATACTGAGTGCTGTTGCGATCAATCGGGTCAATGGTCTTGTTGCTGGTGCAGAAGCCTTGGAGAACGGTGTTTATCTGACCGCGGATACCTGGAATGACTATGTAACAGCGGTCGGACAGAGCGGTAGGGCTGATCAAGATTTTGAAGATGGTTATGTGAAGGCTCTAATTGAAGCTGCGTTTGGTCAGGCTCAGCGGACTGATATTACTGCGCCGGTTGAAGATGGCACCCGGGTGCATCTGGATAGCAATGGTCGGATCGGCTATTTCGATATTCAGACGGTTCAGGATGATGATTTCTTCTACCTGCCAAGTCTGATTCAGATTCGTGAAGACTTTAGTCAGAGCGTGACGGTAACGGCAGCGGAAAACTATGCAACGAATAAGGCGAATCCTTATGAAGTGACCTACGATACGTTAACGCTGAGTGAAGCCGGTAACGATCTAAACTACGGCTTCTTCATGAATTCGTTCGAGAATGTCGAGCTGAATCTGAATACTGACTCAGGTGAAGTGGCTGATGTTAATGTTGGTACTACCCGCTATGTTGAAGATCTGACTATTACCACCGGTAGCGGTGCTGATGATCTTGATATTATTACCGATTCAGCACTTAACACGCTGACGATTAATACCCATGCTGGTGCCGATAAGGTGGATGTAGGCGCGTCAGGAACCGCTAGCCTGACATTGACCACTGAGGGGGGGGCAGATGAAGTTACCCTGTCTCAACTGGCTGGAAATATAAACGTAGAGACTGGAGATGACAGCGATATCATCACTATCTTTGATGATCTGGCCGGTACCGGTGCAGTGGTCGAAATTGATGGTGGCGACCAGGGTGATAAGTATATATTTACGGTTACCCAGGGCATTGTCGGTGGCAGCCTGATTAACCTGAAAGATGGTGGTAATGACGGTGATGATACGCTGCTTTATAAAGGTAGCAGCGATCCGGATAATGGCGACCTGGTTCAACTAGATGTCATTAATGCACGTACGCTGGCCTCATTTGGTGCTTTTGGCTCCAAGCTAGGAAATGAGGGCGAAGGCCTGCTGATTTCTCACTTTGATGATGTGGCTGGAGACTTTGTTGCGGCAACTCTGGACGATACCGATGCGTTGATGGCGGTTGAACAGTCCGAACTGTCTAATTCAGCTAATTACCAGATTCTGAATTATTCTACTATCGAGCAGGTCACAGTACATCTTGGGGCTGGTAACGATAAAGTTGTCAGCGATGATACTTCCCAAGAGATCGATATCTTCGGTGGTGATGGCGATGACGAGTTCTATATTGGCTCTATCGTTGAAGCCGGTGAGGTATCGGTAGAAGGTCGTCTGATTGATATTGCCCTTGAGGTTACCAACGGCACCTCATTCGAGATGAATATCTACGGCGGCGATGATGATGATTATTTTGAGGTTAATCATAACAAAGCAGATATCGGCCTGTACGGTGATAAGGGTAACGACACCTTCTTCATCAAGGCATTGCTGACGCTTAATGAAGATGAAGATCTGGTAGAAATTGATAACAAGATTGCTACTTTAAGCGGCACTTCTGGAGAGGGTAGTGAAGCGGATCAAAAAGGCAACAATGATACGCGACAGGTAGATGTAGACTCTCTGGTTTATGTTGAAAATGCCAATATTAAAATTGATGGTGGCGCTGGTTTTGACTCCGTTGCCATTGTGGGTACTGCACTGAGTGATACCTTCTACATCTTCACCGAAGTAGACCCAGACACGAATGAGACTGTTCAGCGTATTTATGGCGCCGGCGTTAAACTCAGAGAATTGCTGAATATTGAAAGCATTCAGGTTATTACCGGTGCCGGTGATGATCGGGTGTACGTCTATGGTGTCAATATGGGCGCTGTAGCGAATCTGATTATCAATACAGGTTCAGGTAGTGACACGATTTACTTCGGTGGCGACACGCTTGAATTTGATCTGAACTACCCAACCCGTAAACGTACAGACTATGCATCTGTAGATGGCTATGACTCAGCAGGTACCGCATCGGTTGCTTATGGTCTGGATATTGAACTGACTGAGAGCCTGGAGCGTGTCGTACCCTTTGAGGTTGTCGTTCCTGCGCATACGCTGAAGAAGGTAGTTGCTGCGGCGCCTACCCTGGCGGGCATTCTGAATCCGGTTGAGATAAAAGATTCAGAGGGCTGGTTAGATACCGTAGTCTTCAACAATCAGGAAGGAGCGACCAACCTGACCTTTGAAGCGCGCGATCTGATTAGGAAAGAGATCGATACGGATGTAGCACAGATTAACTTCCCTACTACTGCGACTAATACAGTTGGTGAGACTGATTTGATTGCTGAGCTTAATACTCTGTCAACATCAGCGCAGGACGGCATCAAAGAGATGGTTAATGACCATCTGCATAATCAGATAACCTTTGATGATCGATATACAGATACGGATGCTGATGCGGCCACAGGCCTTGGATTGATCAGCCGTCTGGCGGCTAAGGCTGCGGCGGGTACCGGATCAGAGCCTGTCACTATTGTTGCAGGGGTCTCTTATGCGGTATTCCAGAATACTCTGACAGACCAGAATACGATTGATCTGGCTCGTCAGCAGCTGTTTGATTTCCTTGTAGGAACGGGCTTTACCGTTAACTACGACATCACTAATCCGTCAGGTACTGATCCTCTTTATAAGATCCGCGATATTACCAGAGGATCTGAGACACTGGCGTTTGAGGGGCAATACACCGAAACGCTGAAAGATGGTGTTACTTATTATGATCTGATTGGCGTTAGTTTGATAACGGCAACCGCTATTGATCTAGAGCTACAAGCGGGTTATCTGAAACCTGTTGATATCACCGATCCTCAGAATATTAAGTACTGGAATGAGATACGTAGAGATGAGCTGAACTCCGTCTTTATGAGTGATGAGAAGCCAAGAATTTACTTCGAAACGCCTGAGGAAATAAAACTTAATCTGAATGAAACACAAGCGAGTACGCTGACGTTAAATAATGATCGTTTTACTGGCAAACTGTTTGTTCAAGGCGGTGGTGAGAACGATAACTTTAATGTTAATGCAATAGCAGGCCAAACCTTCCTCCACGGTGGCGAAGGCGATGATACCTTTACGGTTGGGCAGGGTACGGTTGATCAGATTAACAGTGAACTGTTTATGCTGGGTGAAGGTGGCGATGGCGACAGTGTAATCGTCAATAGTACTGATCTGACCGGTACCACAGATGTGGAATTTGTGAAGAATACCGTTCAGCACCAGCTACAACAGGAGAAACTCAGTAAAGTAACTAACGCACTTGAGCTAACCGTTGATGATACAACCACCGAAGGGGCGGCTGAAAACGCTCTGATAGGTGCAGAGCTTGAAACTGAATCAGTGGCTTACGCCGAGGAAGCGGCACTGAAGGTTGATGCTGCCGATTTACAGGCGATTGCGGTTCAGGCTGCAAATGAATTGGGCGTAAGTCTAGAGGAAGCTCTCACTGCGACTAAGAACCTGTATATGCAGCAGATTGGTTTAGTCGATCAGGTCGATGGCTTAATTCAGGATCAGCAGAGCATCCTGAGATCATATCTTGAAAGTACTCTTGCTAAGTATTACAGCGCTCGACAGGCGGTGGCATCGAAAGAAACTACCGTTGCACGTTTGGAGGCCTCGATTGAACGGCAGGCTGACTCTGCGGTTCAGTCAATTTTCTCTCAATGGAGTCTGTGGAACTCTCAGATACAGGCGCCTACCAGTTCTTGGATGACGGCTAATCATCCGGGATGGTCTACTTGGTACTTGTACTTCAGTGTAGGCAACCCACAAGACTTTAATGCAAACACGGTGCTATCAGGGTATGACAAAACGGCTAACACTCTGACACTGGCCATGAAGATGCGCATCTATGGTGATGGCATCACTACGGGCTATAAGATTGGTGATGGTGGCTGGAATGCCCTTGATCAGATTCTGCCAACAGCGACTAGCTATGTTATTCCGGTGAATCCCTACATCGCTGGTAAGCTGGCAAACATTGAATCTCTGAAAGCACAGTCGCTGGTTGCGAATAAACAGTTAGAAACGTTAAGGGCTGAATTGAAAGGCGCTACTGCACCGTTGAAGTCATACTTCACCAATGCTGCAGGAACTGCAACATCGAGTCTGTCACAAGCGGAACTGGATGCCTTTTTCATTGCTGTGAAGCAGCGTGGCATTACAGAAGCAACAAATGACGTAATTGGAAACAATGCAGGTGTCGTCAGTGCGCTAAATACGATTAAACAGGAAATTACAGACACTAGCGACGCTACACTGACGGCTCTAATTGATGCTATTGCTGATGCCCATGCGCTGGCTATTGCAACGGGTGATATAGCAACGAAAGTTGATGCGGTTACCACCGAGTTGACTAGCTTACGTGCAGTTCTGAGCGCAACACCAGGCACGGCAGACTCTTGGGATAAGTGGGTCTATCTGGTTAGATCTCAGCTTGAGGTAGATGTTAAGTTTACCCCTGAAACCACAGAGCTTGGCAGTATAAAAACGCTTTGGCAGGCAATTCCTAATGTGGCCGGTTATAACGCCGCGACTACTTTCAATGGGTTGACAGCACCAACCTGGCAGGACTCGCTGGACCTGTTTGATGACACGAATTTTGCGAATGTTGTTAGTGCTTATAAGCTGGCGCAGGAGTTGGCTAAAGACTTCACTAACTATAGTGATGTCGAGTACACAGATTATCGTGCCGCTTATCGTAATATGCTTAAGTTCGAGACGGCCACAACCTATCTTGAAAACGGCTTTAATTTTGAAGACTTTAAGTCCGACTATAAGACCAATGTTGATAAGCTCGATACGGTAATTGAGTTGCTGGAATCTATCCGACTGGAATCTCAGTATAAAGCGCAACTTGTGTCACTTCGGGCAGATAAGCAGGAAATAGATGCCATTGTAAATCACAATGCTGCAATCGTTTCTTTCTTCCAGGATAGACTGAACGAGGCTAATGCCGCTAAAGCGACATTACTGCTTCCTGGCAGTGAGCTGCTAAACGATTACACGGTAACCTTTAGTTACTTCTTAGGTCTTTCATACACATATACATTCGACTATAGCCACGATGCTCGCTACGTTGCCGCGAATAATGCTATCAGTGAAGCTCAGACTAATCTGTCTAAAGCCCAACGTGATGATAATCAGGCACTGTCTGATCAAGCTGGCCTCAATGCGAAGATCGCCGCAATAGATAGTGAGTTAACCGATGTTCAGGCTACTCTGACAGCTAGCAATGTCGATCTTGATGCACTGAAACAAACTCTGGATCAGCAGTATAAGTTCCTGCGTAACTTGAGCCGTGTTGCTATCACCGTGTTGAGTGAAACGCGGGCCAATGCTGCACAAGACTTTGAAGATACCAGTAGTTTGGTCGCTGAAGTGCTGTCTTATGCCAGTACTTATACGGTTACCTCCGCAGATGGAACACCTGCGGGCGCTGACCCAGATAGCCCATACGCAAGTGCGGTGTTTACACCAGGGCCAAGTGGCAACTCTGTTGTTGCAACTAAGATAGAATGGGATTCGTTTGAAGTCTTGTCGCTGAATAACCTGAATGTCGGTGGTATTCATGCTGATTACAATACGATTGAGAACTTCACCCTGAATTTGGGCGGCTCTTTAGACACTGTCTCTATTAAAGACAGTCTGGGCCAGGCTATCAGTGAAGTGACGGTTAATACCGGTGAGGGTAAAGATGATATTACCGTCGGTAAGTCACAGAATCTGAATGGTATCGTAGGCACGGTGACTGTCGATGTGGGTACTGATGCCAGTGATAACACGCTGACTATCGATGACAGTGAAGATCTGACTAATAACAAAATTACTATGACCAATAGTAACCGCGCTGGTTACACCTCGGTGACTGAAACTAATCAGGGTGATATCAATTACAGGGGTAACTATAGTCAGGTAGATGGCAGCGCCGGGGTTAACCTGAAAGCGGGTAAGGGTAATGATGATATTACTATTGCCGGTGTTATTGCTGACGCCCATACGTTGGTTGAAGCTAATGAGGGTGATGATGATGTCACCGTTACTAATACCAATACCCGCGTCTTGAATAGTCCGACCTCTCTGACTATCAAGGGTGATCTGGGTGATGATGTGATTGACGCATCTAAGTCTGGCTTCGGTGTGACCATTGAAGGTAACCAGGGCGATGACGTTATCTTTGGCTCAGCGTATGACGATAACCTGTCAGGTAATGAAGATAATGACCTGATTGTGGGTGGACTAGGTGCCGATACGATTTCCGGTGACGAAGGTCAGGATCTGCTGCTAGGTGATCTGGCCAGTATTACTCTTGAACTTCCAACAAACCCTGCGCCGGTCGGCGTACCGTTGCCTCTACCACAGGGGCAGGTGGTGTCTGTAATAGTGACTAATGACAACGTTTCGGAACTACTAGCGGGTATTGAGTACCGTTATCAGTACTTCCGTGATGGTGTTATTACTCGTTTGGAATCAACGCTGGCGGGAGGTAATGCAGGTAATGGGGATACCATGACTGGAGGCACTGGTAATGACACTCTTATCGGTGGTGCAGGTCAGGATATTATCAGTGATAGCAGCGGTAACGAGCTCGTCTTTGGTGATCATGCTCTGATTACTTATCTGGCGGGCATTACTCTGGCTGTTGCAAGTCGCCATAGTAATGAAGGCGATGATGACATCATCACTCTGCTGGATGGAAACAACACCGTTCTGGGTGGTTCTGGCGGCGATACCATTAATACAGCTAACGGTACTGATCTAGTGCTGGGTGATAACGGTGAAATTCAATACACCGGTTCTGAGTTGAGTTCGATCTCTAGTACTAATACTGCCGATGGCGGCATTGATGATATCAACCTGGGTAACGGTTCTAAAACCGTCATCGCAGGTGTTGGTGCAGATACGGTTGATACTGGCACTAGCGGCATTCATCGAGTCATTGGTGACAACGGTACTATTACCTATAACGCTGGCGCACTGCGCAGCATGACCAGCGATGCTCATGCGGATGGTGGTGAAGATACGATTACTCTGTCTGGTGATGTGAACCAGGTGATCGGTGGTAGCGCGGCAGACGGTATTACTGTCAGCACCGCGACTAGCACCGATCATGTACTGGGTGATAACGGTACTATGACCTACACCGGCGTTAAAGGCAGCGAGCAGTTGACCAACATGCAGAGTGATCTGGGTGAAACCGGTGGTGACGATACCATTACCCTGGGTAGTGGTGACAAGATCGTGATTGCAGGTAAAGGTAAGGACACCGTTACAACGACATTGAACAGCGCCGGTAGCCGGGTTGTTC
>JAGPUU010000406.1 GCA_018067325.1 Amphritea sp. | reverse complement strand
CGCGTACTCATCGTAAACACAGATAAAATAGATATAAAAAAAGGTATCTCGAGATACCTTTTTTTATATCTATTTTATCTGTGTTTACGATGAGTACGCGGTAACTATGAAGCATGATAAGTACTCGTTCAGGCGAGCTCTTCGACCTTTCTCTTTTTCAGTGGCACTGATCACCTGCCTGGTCGGTATTATTAGTGCTGCCGGGCTACCGATGTTTAATTACACTGTGGCTCTGTTGATTCTGTTGGGTGCTTTGGTACTGCAGGCTGGTGTAAATCTGATTAATGATTATGCTGACTTGAAGCAGCTGCGAAATCAAAACGCCCGAGAACAGGTGACTCGTAACTTTAGACTGGGGTTGGTGTGCTTTCTGTTGGCGGCGGCCATAGGCATTAGCCTGATCAGCGTTGCCGGGCTAGAACTATTGGTATTGCTGCTGATAGGGCTTGTCGGTGGGTTGGGGTATACCGTTGAACCTATTAACTTCAAACGCCGAGGCTTGGCGGTGGTGTTGGTGTTCTGGCTGATGGGCGTGCTGATGGTCTGCGGCAGTTATTTTATACTCGTTGGCGATCTAAGTTGGGTGGTTTTCTATCGGTCGATACCGGTGAGTCTGGTCAGTTCAATCCTGCTGCTGGCTAATGAGATAAGGGATGCTGAGAGCGATGCTGATGCGGGTATCCGCACCTTGACGGTAAGGATTGGCCTAAGGGCTGCTAAGCGTCTATACATAACCCTGTTGTTACTAGTGGTCGGAGTCTCTCTACTGCTCTGGGCAACAGGCATATTGCCTGGGTTATGGTGGCTGATTAGTTTGCCGTTGATCTATCTGCTCTATAAACAACAGTTAAGCGAAGCCGGAAGGGCCTCCTTGCCTCCCGCCAGTGGGCGCTTCTTTATGTTATTTGGTTTGCTTTACTGTTTGAGTTTATAACCCGAGCTGGATTTGGTTAAATAGTCAGGCGTCTGAGCTTTGTTTAAGACTAAGGCCGGACAACGCCCGGCGATTAAACTAGTGTATAATATTGCGCAGAACTTAAGGGCTACACAGATAGTCCTCTATTTACCGGTCTTACTTACAATTCTAGCCTGATACCGCGGAGCCAAAAATGAGCGTAATTCGCCAAGACGATTTCATCAGCAGCATTGCCGACTCGCTGCAGTTCATCTCCTACTACCACCCGATCGATTTTATTCAGGGTGTACATGAAGCCTATCAGAAGGAGGAGAACCCAGCGGCGAAAGACGCTATGGCTCAGATCCTGATTAACTCCCGTATGTGTGCTGAAGGTAAGCGTCCTATCTGTCAGGATACCGGTATCGTAACCGTCTTCCTGAAAGTGGGTATGAATGTTACTTGGGATGCCAAAATGAGCGTTACCGATATGGTGAACCAAGGCGTTCGTCAAGCTTACATGCATCCTGACAACGTTCTGCGTGCGTCGATTCTGGCAGATCCTGCTGGTAAACGTCAGAACACTAAAGACAACACGCCAGCGGTTATTCATTACGAGATCGTTGAAGGCGATGAAGTTGAAGTACATGTCGCAGCGAAAGGCGGCGGCTCTGAGAATAAATCTAAGATGGTGATGTTGAACCCATCTGACAGTATTGTTGATTGGGTAGTGAAGACGGTACCTACGATGGGTGCAGGCTGGTGTCCACCGGGTATGCTGGGTCTGGGTATTGGCGGTACAGCTGAGAAAGCGGCTGTGCTGGCAAAAGAATCTCTGATGGACCCGATTGATATTCATGAGTTACGTGAGCGTGGACCACAGAATCGTGTTGAAGAACTGCGTCTTGAAATCATGGATGCAGTGAACGCTCTGGGCATCGGTGCTCAGGGGTTGGGTGGTCTGACAACCGTATTGGATGTCAAGATCATGGATTATCCTACCCACGCAGCGTCACTGCCGGTGTGTATGATTCCTAACTGTGCAGCAACCCGTCACACTCATTTCAAATTGAATGGTAACGGTCCTGCTATCTTGACCCCGCCTAGTTTGGATGAGTGGCCAGAAGTGACATTCGAAGTGGGTTCTAATACCCGTCGTGTTGATCTGAATACGGTTACGCCTGAAGATGTGTTGAGCTGGGAGCCAGGTGAAACAGTCTTGTTGAGCGGAAAGATGCTGACCGGTCGTGATGCTGCGCATAAGCGCATGGTTGAGATGCTCGACAAGGGCGAAGATCTACCGGTTGATCTGAAAGGCCGCTTTATCTACTACGTTGGCCCTGTTGATCCGGTTCGTGACGAAGTTGTGGGGCCTGCTGGCCCGACTACCGCGACTCGTATGGATAAATTCACCCGTCAGGTTATCGAGAGTACCGGTCTGCTGGGTATGATCGGTAAGTCCGAGCGCGGTCCTGTGGCGATAGAGGCTATCCGTGACAACAAAGCGGTTTATCTGATGGCTGTAGGTGGTGCTGCATATCTGGTGTCTAAGGCGATTACTAATGCCGAAGTACTGGCATTCCCTGAAATGGGTATGGAAGCGATCTATGAGTTTGAAGTGAAGGATATGCCGGTTACAGTAGCGGTCGATTCTAATGGTGTTTCTGTTCATAACACCGGACCTGCTAAGTGGAAAAAGATTATCGCCGAACAGGTGTAACTATTTCTCCGGTAAGCATATTAAAACGCGGCTCTTGCCGCGTTTTTTTGTTTTTGTCTCTATGCGTCGTATTGATGTAGGTCATCAGTGCCTACAAAAGGGTACTCAAGTAGTAAATTCCTCGAGCCTGTCAGAAAGTATACTTTTCGGACCCGTATAAATTACGACAAGAGTACTTGAAGATGAAGAAAGTAATGGTTAAGTTGCTGTCTGCGGCCGCACTGGCCGGTATGATGGTTTCGCCTGTACAGGCGGATGAAGCGGCTATGGCTGCAGCTGGAGCAGATGTTTTTAAACGCTGCGAAGCTTGTCATTCTGTTGATAGTAGTAAAAATGCATTTGGTCCGAGCCTGATTGGAGTGGTGGGGCGTCAGGCTGCCTCTCTGCCACGTTTCTCTTACTCTGAGGCGCTTCAAAAGTCTGGTATTACCTGGACCGAAGATAACCTGCGTCAGTGGGTTGCTGATAATACCAAACTGGTGCCAGGCACCCGTATGCGTCACGTAGCAATTACTGATACGGCTGAGCAGGACTACCTGATCGCCTTCCTGAAGACGCTTTAATCTTCAGTCGGGTGTAGGTATAGGTTCATCAGAGCCTGTCCTCTTAAAGCAGTAGGGCTTAAGGGAAGGGGCTTATTAGTACCTTCCTTAGCTCTGCTGTTTTTTTTAGGCGCACTTAGGCGCTTTGTTGAGCCGGCTTTTTATCGCTATGTAACGTGGCATAGGTCCAATATCTTCATAAATTGGATCGCCTTCTTCGACACGGATCACTTTCGTCCCAGGTCGATAGGGCATTTTCTCTTCCATCTCAAGCAGCACCGTATGTAGCAGGTCTGCAACCAGTTTGTCTGCGGGCAGGTGAAATAGCTCCGCCAGAGCTTCTACCTTGACCTGATCCTCTTGGCTGATAGAAAAGTTACATTCGACTAGTTGGGTTTGCACAGTGGAGTGTTGCTCTAACTTATTCAGAAGATGACTGACATGATTGTTAGGCATTGGCTATTCCCTTTTTTTGATGGTCATATTTAAGATAGTTGACAAAAACAGTGGGGTAAATAGCGAATCAATATAAAATGACGTTCAACTGGCTGTGTATTTTTATTATTATATGGCCCAATGGTCTGGGATTACGCCAGTTTTCAAAGAACTAAAGGTGAAAAATGGCGGATATACAGGTTTTAGTAGGTTCAACCTACGGTAATGCCAGTCTGATAGCGGATGACTGTACCGAGCAACTTAAAAATTTAGGTCATACAGCGCTATTGTTGAATGAGCCAACCTTTGGGCAGGTGACTAAAAAACTGGATGTGCTACTGATCTGCACAGCGACTATCGGCCAAGGTGAAATACCCACCAATCTGATGCCGTTATACTGTGATTTGAAAGATCGCTCTCCAGATTTTTCTAAAGTTCGCTTCGGCCTTATTGCTCTGGGGGATAGTTCCTATGAGTCCTTCGCAGAAGGCGGTAAGCAGATGAATGAATTGATGCATGATCTGGGTGCGAAGCCGGTTGGACAGGCGTTGTTTATCGACAGCTGCGAAACTCCCGATCCGGACGAAGCGGCGGCGGAATGGATTGATGAATGGTCAACTAAGCTGTAAAAGCTGTTGCTCGAACGTCACAAAGAACGTGACTTGCTCGTTGTTCGAACAAGCAAAGAAAGAACAGTCGCTAAGCGCAATGCTAGGGTTTAAAGAAAAGCCGTAGTTCGTAGTGCGAATACCTGTGTAGGAGCGCCTTATAGGCGCGATAGGCCTATCGCCCAGCAAAAAAAAACGCTGGGCAGGACCTCACTTCGCTCGGCCGCTGCTAAAGGCGTTAGTCGTAACGACATTTGTTAGTTTACATGCGAAGGATCGCTGCGAATAAACCGATCAGGCCGCCGAAAACGCCGCCCCAAACCACCAGCCAACCTAGGTGTTCGCGTATCATTCGCTGCACGATCTCTTTTACCAGTTGTGGTGTCAGTTCACTAATACGCTGCTCTACAATGGTTTCTACCTTGGTTTGCATCTCTTCCATGACGTCGGGGCTTTCAAGCTCATCGCGAAGCATGGCGATAAAGTGTTCATCGCGGGTCATCTCTTCAATAGAAGCTTTCATCTTCCCGACAAAAGGTTCACGCAGCGGCTCCAGCGCCTGGGTTCCACCGACCATTGCCAGCATACTGCCTAATGATGAGCCCTGAATTACGTCAATAAGGGCATCAAAGGTCGGTGAAAAGTCTATCTTTTCAATAACAGGAGCCAGGTGTAAATCCGGCTGTTTTCCATTCTCGGCGCTAAGGAAGCGTTCGATATTTTCCTTAGTGAAGAACTGCTCCATCATCAAAGCTTTGATGCCGAGTTTGAAATCCTCGAACCGTGCCGGGATAACGCCGGAGCCATACAGCCCGGGGACTCTCTCAAACAACATATACACCGCTAACCAGTTGGTAAGCGCACCGGACAACGCAAACAAACCAATGGTTAATAATATGTCATTATTAGCAATGGCACCGGCGGAAACAGCGACAAGCGCCGCCAGGTTAGTAAGTAGACTTTTGTTCATGAAGAGGTTCTCAATATATGCTTTGCCGCATCATATAAGGACTGAGTATCGTTTTAAAGTGATTACGCTAAAGCCGTGTAATGAGTGGTTAAAAGTTCTCTTCTTCTAGGACTCGTTATCCAGCGGTTGATCGGTGCAGGTAATATGATTAAGAGCATGAGAGTTGCTGTGATAGCGTAACGATAGAGAGTCTCAGTGGTAACGAAGAGACTGGATGATTTATAAAGCTTGAAAGGAGGCCAGAGCGGATCCATTTGACTACATTGAGTTGGCAGTTAGTGAAAATAATACCGTGCGCAAATCCCCATCTTCACCTCACAGCTTCGATATACTGAGTGATCTGACAAATGTTGTTTATTTATGTCCTTATCTTTCAATAAGTTAAGAAAAGTTAGTAATTAATAAATATGAATTGTTGCACTGCACCATAAAGCACTATACTATCTCTCCATCAACTACATTTCTAAATTCCTATATGGGTATATATCATGTTTAATAACATTCCTGCTGCTGACTTCTCTGCTTTTGGTGCTCCAGTTCAAAAGCTGATCGAGCTAAACACAGCTACCCTTACTAAGGCATTCGAGCTGCAAAAAGCTGCTGCTGAGAAGCAGATTGCTCAAGCACAAGCTGACTTTAAAGCTCTGTCAGCAATCAAAGACGTTGAAGCGCTAACTTCTTTTGTTTCTCTGAAGTCTGAAGAAGCTAAAGCTAACCTTGAAGCACTTAAGACTGACGCTCAAGTATCTGCAGAAAGCACTAAGGCTTACTTTGCTGAAGTTCAGGCTATCCTGACTGAAAGCACTGCTGCTGTAGTTCCTGCTGCTAAAGCTCCAGTTGCTAAAGCGCCTGCAAAAACAGCTGCTTAATGTAAACTGCTTTTAAAAAAGCTCCTATCAGAAATGATAGGAGCTTTTTTGTGCCTGGATGATATCGATAAACCGATGAGTCAGGAAATCAACGGGTTCAGAGTGATTGCAGGAAGACTGCTGCAACAATTCATTGAGTCCACAGCCTCAAGCGGATATCCGGAGTTGGCGCTTTGTCTGGCAAGTCAGGCAGCAACGTTCTGCTTTTCCCAAGCGGCGCAACCCCGTGCTAGTCACTGGCCGCTTTAAAACTAAGTCTTCACAGAAAAGCTTATTTCAGTAAAAAGCCCTTATCCTTCAAAAATGCCAACATATGCGGTCGCGCTTCTTTTACGAGCATGCCGGACATCTGTTCGCTCCAGGTCATATCTTTATTTCCGCCGGTGCGGGTACGGTAGTATTCGCTGACGGACTTGTCGTACTCAGCTATGGTTGCCTGATCGTTACTGTCGTTATAACTATCCTGTTTAAGCACAACATCGACCGGTAGGCGTGGTTTAACTTCAGGGTTCTGGTCGGGATAGCCCAGGCAGAGACCAAACACCGGGTAGACCAACTCAGGCAGGTCCAGTAATTCTGAAACCCGGGCGATCTGATTGCGGATGCCACCGATATAGACAATGCCTAATCCAAGGGATTCGGCTGCGATCGTCAGATTCTGCGCAAACAGGCCTACGTCGACGGTGGCGGTAATAAACTGCTCAGTAAAGCCTGAATTTATTTCTGCATCATTCATCTCGCAAGCCAGTTTGTTGCGTTGCATATCAGCGCATAACACCAGAAATACAGGTGCTTCACCGACATAGGCTTGCCCGCCAGAGCATTCTACCAATTGATCCCGTTTCGCCTGATCATTAACCTGGACGACGGTGCATGCCTGGATGAAACTTGAAGTGGCAGCCGATTGTCCGGCCTGAACCAGGGTGTTTATGGTTTCCTGAGGGATTTTCTTATCGGTAAATTTGCGGATTGAACGGTGGCTGTTAAGCAGGTCTATAACGGCGTTCATCGATTATTCCATCTCTGTATCTGCGGTGTAAGTCAGTCGGAAGGTCAGGTTGATACGTCCTTCTGATGGCCGACTGGTTTTTGGCACACTATGGTGCCAGTAATGTTGTAACTGGCCTGACATTATCAGTAGGGAACCGCTATTGAGCAAGAGTTCCTGTTGGGAAATTTTTTTATCGAATCGGTGGCGCAATAGAAAACGACGTGACTGCCCAAGACTAAGTGAAGCGATAACTGGATTTTTCCCTAATTCTGGTTCATCGTCGCTGTGCCAGCCCATGCTGTCCTGACCATTACGGTACTGGTTGATCAGAACTGTGTTAAAACGGGATTTGCTGAGGGTTTCGATCTGCTGTTTTAGTCTTTTAATGGCAGGATGCCAGGGGTCGCTAATAAGGTTGAGCCCCGAGTAACGGTAGCTAATCCCAGGGTCCCCCTGAAAACATTGTAACCGGGGGATGTTAACGGCCTTGCCAAATATTTTTATCTGGTCTTGTCGCCAGCTTAACTGCTGCTTCAGCGTTCGATAGAGTCGATCTGCATCTTCATGGCTGATGAAATGCGGTTCCAGATACAACTCACCCTGAGGGAGGGTTGTTCTCATTCTTTAAGTAGTTCTTTAGTGGCTACAGCGATTGCCGGGGCTATTTCGATCACACTACTGGGATGAACAATGCAGCGACTAGTGGCGACATTAGCGATCGCTTCAAGCTGCTGATATGCATCGCCTGCGAAGATACCATGGACTGCGATACAGGTAGCTTTAGGCATACGGGCTTCTTTCAGGTGGATGACCGTTTCCATCATGGTGCGGCCACTGGAAATAATGTCATCGACCAGTACCGGCGTGTGATTGAGCCAGCGTTCGACGTCCGGCAGAGTGACTTCCACATCATAATCCCCCAGCCGGGTTTTGCTGAGTACCTGGAAGGGGGCGTCAGCGAGTTTAGCAACCTCAGAAACCCACTGTTCGCTTTCGCTGTCCGGGCCGATCAGCAGTGGATTTTGAATATGTTCTTTGATCCAGTTGGCGATCAGTGGTGCGGCATGTACCACTCTGGAAGGGATGTTGTAGATCTCATCAAGCTTTTTGTAACGGTGCAGATGAGGGTCGACGGTGACCAGAAAATCGAGATGTTCAGAGATCAGTTTGGCAAAGGGACGGGAGCTAACAGATTCACCATCATGAAACTGCTTATCCTGGCGCATATAGGCCAGATAGGGGGTGATTAGACCGATCTTTTTTGCACCCATTTCGCGCAGGGTAGTGGCCAGTAGCAGGAGTCTAAGAATTTTGTTATCTGGCTGATAAAGGTTACACAGAATCACCACGTTGCGGTCTTTACATTCGGTTATAACCCGCAAATAGGTCTCCTGATCCGGAAAACGGCGAAGTTCTAGTTCGCCTCGGCGGGCGCCGAGTTCATCGCATAGCTGGGCTTCCAGAACAGGATCAGATTCCAGGTTTATCAGAATAGTTTTCATGTATCAGATACCTCGGTGGTCAGGCAGATAATCTCCGGATGACTTTCTAAAAAGTCGACCGCATAGTTGAGTTCGCCAGAGCTTTCAGCGTGGATAGTGAATAATGGGTCTTGAGGATGAACCAGCTGGCCGAGCTTTGCGTGTATTTCGACGCCTGCCGTCAGGTCCATAGGGGCGCCGGCTAACTTGGCTACCTGTGCCAAAAGGCGGTTATCGATCGATGAGACATACCCCTTCTCTTCAGCCATGTGCTTAAACAGGTAGGAAGCTTCACCGGGCTGTTTCATGCCGCCCTGAGCATTACAGATAGCCGCGAATTTTTTCCAGGCTAACCCCGTTTCCAGAATGATTGTAGCCTTCTCTTCGCCTGTTCCTGTGGCTTCGGTGCCGGACATCTCTAACATGGCGCCAGCCATGGTCAGAGCTCGCTGTTTTAGGTCTTGGGGAGCGTCGGTGTCATTTTGTAATACCGCCATGACATCTTTCGCTTCAAGCGTAGGGCCGATGCCGTTGCCGACCGGTTGGCTGCCGTCGGTATAGAGAATCTGAACCTTGATTCCCAGTCGTTCACTTACGGTCATAAAAGAGTTTGCCAATTTATCCGCGGCTTCCTGCGATCTAACCTTTGCTGTCGGGCCGACCGGGATATCTATAAGCACGTGGGTAGCCCCCGCGGCTATTTTCTTCGATAGTACTGAGGCGATCAGCTGGCCTTCGCTATCAATATCCAGCGCCCGTTCAACTTGTATAAGAATGTCATCGGAGGGGCTTAATCGTACGGAACCACCCCAGGCGAGACAGGCTCCTTCCTGTTTGACCACCTGCTTCATCTGTTCCAGTGTCAGGCTGACATCGGTCATCGTCTCCATGGTATCAGCGGTACCGGCGGGTGAGGTAATTGCCCGGGATGATGTTTTAGGCATGGTCAGGCCACTGGCGGCCAGGATAGAGACAACAATAGGGGTGGTGCGATTGCCGGGCAGTCCACCGACGCAGTGTTTATCAATGACTAGGGGTTGTTCCCAATCGATACGGCTACCCGAATCTATCATCGCCTGGGTTAGCGCTGTTATCTCGGTGTCGTTGAGCTTGTCGTCACCGCAAGCGGTAATGAAGGCGGCGATATGAACATCAGCATATCGGCCGTCGACGATGTCGTTGATGATCTCCTGAAATTGCTGCTTGTTGAGCTGGTGCCCGTAAACTTTCGAGCGTACATGAGAGAGGGACTGTACGGGTCTTGGGTGAGATAACCAAACGTGATCGTCGGTGTTCAGATGGAGTCGATGCCAGGCGGATTCAGAAAAGCCAATCTGGCCTCGGCGAAGCATCTCTCCAGTAATTATATTCAGTGTTGCGATGATCTTATTGTGTTCAGTATGTACTAATACTCGGGATAGAGCGGAGAATCCTTCTGAACGGCAGACCGGGCTGTCTGCCCGTAGGTAGATGATTGGCTCCTGACGGGTATCAATTCCCAGTCTCCTTGCCTGCAGCGTTGTCGCTCGTTCGGGGGTTGAAATCATATCAGCTGTGCTCCCTCTCCAGACGTTTGCCTGGCTGCCTTCGCTTCTTATTGGTTAGAGCTTACCTTGGTTATAGCAGAGATTATTAGGGCCTGTATATGATCTGAGTACCCAGAGGGGATGCTAAGGCGCAAAGGACATATTTACATTTTCCTTAATTCCGGGGCTTCAGAATAAGACAGGTGGCGTGAAACCTGAGAGCTGATAGAATGTTGCCACTTAGTTTATAGACAGATAAAGAAGGACATCATGGAACGCAGATTCAGACTGGTATTGGCTTGCCCGGATCGCTTGGGTATTGTTGCAATGGTAAGTAATTTTATCTCCAGTCATGGCGGCTCTATTGCTGACGCCAATCAGCACTCCGATAGCTCAAACGGTTGGTTTTTCATGCGGGTTGAGATCGTTTCTGCATCGGTGAGCTTTAGCCGTGAACAGTTGATCGAGCAGTTCACGCCTATTGCTCAGTCATTCAATATGCAGTGGGAAATAACTGATTCTGAGACGCCTAAAAAAGTAGTGCTGATGGCAAGTAAAGACTCCCATTGTCTGGCTGACTTGCTATACCGTTACCATGAAGGTGAACTGGATTGTGAGATCCCTTGTGTGATCTCTAACCATGATGACCTGCGCAGTATGGTGGAATGGCACGGAATTCCTTATCACCATGTGCCAGTGGATAAAGAGGATAAGCAGCCTCACTTTGATAAAGTACATCAGCTGATCGTAGAGCATCAGGCAGAAACCATTGTACTGGCGCGCTATATGCAAATTTTACCTAGTAGTGTTTGCGATCTATATCGACATAAAATCATCAATATACACCATAGTTTTTTACCCTCTTTTGCCGGTGCCAAACCTTACCATCAGGCCCATGATCGAGGCGTGAAACTGATCGGTGCCACCTGTCACTACGTGACGGAAGAGCTGGATGCCGGACCGATCATTGATCAGGATGTGGTGCGCGTTAGTCACCGGGATCAGCCTGAAGAGATGGTGCGACTGGGTAAGGATGTTGAGAAAACTGTTTTGTCCCGCGGATTGCGCTGGCATCTTGATGACCGGGTGTTGGTACATGGGAATAAAACCGTCGTTTTTAACTAATAAACCCTTGTACGCCTAATTGATAGATCTCGGACAGTGTTTTGTGCCGCTTTCCTGGGCTAAGATGATATAAAAACAGGGCCTGCAGGCCTGCAATACTACCTGATGTCCGTTTGGAGGATGCTCAATGCTGCGATCTGTTAAAGCCAGCGATTACATGGCTGAGAAGCTGATAACCTTTACCCCTGAAACTGATCTGTTCGAAGCGATCAATTTACTACTTAAATACCGTATCACTGGTGCTCCTGTTATAAGTAAGGAAGGTGAGCTGGTGGGCTTGTTATCTGAGGCCGATTGCCTGAAAGCAATATTAACGCTGACCTATCATGAGGAAGAGATGGGTGGTCGGGTAGGTGATTACATGTCGCCGGAGGTTTACACCATCGCCCATGATGCCGATATTATTTCTGTGGCTGAGGAGTTTATTAACAACGGAAGACGTCGCTTGCCGGTAGTAAAAAATGGTAAACTGATCGGCCAGATCAGTCGCCGTGATGTATTGCGTGCGGTAGAGCAGTTCGCACAAGACGGCTGATCAGCTATCTGTATATAAGTGAGTAGAGGGCCACCGCGTAGATCCAGCGAAACTTCTCTGAGATGTTTTGATGGTTCACTGGGTGGCGTTGTTCTCTTTAGTCTTTTTGTTTGATGTTATGGAATCAATATGAGCTTCCGCTTTCCGGAAAAACCCGTACTGTTTTACCCTTCTTTAGCTCGTACGGTAGGCTCCGATGAAGCGATTCTTCTGGCGTTGTATCATGAGTATATTCAGCTGCATGGCCTGCCAGACCGGTCCGGTCACCCTTCCGCAGTGCTTAGCCGTGATGAGTGGTTAGCGCTGGCAAGCTTCTGGGATGAAGATCAGCTGGCAATTGTGACTAATAGTTTGGTTACACAGGGGTATGTTCATGCGTCCTTTGGTCACGGAGGCGCGATAAAAGTCACCCTGATGAGCTCGCAAACGGCGGCTGAATACCAAGGGGCTTCACAAGGCTATACTCAGGATGGAACCCATGTGCCTGAACATATCGCACCTGTCATCGTTCAGGATCTGCCAGTAGTCGAACAGCCTCCGGAACGGAGTGAGATCAGTCGTCGGGTACATCAGGCTCAACCTAGAAAACTAGGCCCGGCGCCAACCTTTGGCGGCAGTATTGGCTGGTCAAAAAGTCGTCAGATTACGCCCAGTTGTGAGACGACATCGGAAAATGATTTTGCGACACGCCTGAATGAAATAGAGAAGAAAAATCAGAAATTGCATGCGATGTTTCTGGGTTGGCGTCCCTCTCAGACGCTGTTAGATATGCTACCCCGTCACAGTATTCCTGCGGATTTTGCTGACCAGTTACTGGATGAATTTGTACTCTACTGGCTGGATAAAGACCGCAAAGAGTCGAATTGGGATCAGAAATTCCTTGCTTGGGTAAAGCGGGAGTGGGTTAATAAACAGACACGTGATGCTCGTAAAAAACGGGCAGACGCAGGTACTAATAAAGGTGTAAGCCATGAAAACGCCCGGCCAGATAATAGGGAAAAGCGCAAGCGGGTTACCGCAGCCATCATGGACATCAAGGACACCGACTGGTAATCCTGACGCCGCGGCTGAAGCTGCGGTAATCACCACCGAAACTAAAACCCTGGTTAATATGATTTTCGCCCGTTTTATGGCGATTTATGGGCATAAATTTAAGAGCTGTTTTGAAACTCAGGATGAGATCCGTATCGCTAAACGCGAATGGGCTCTGAGCATTCAGGGCTATGGTGAAGCGGAAATGGTGTCAGCGATCAATCGCTGTAAAGAAACCCTGGCGTGGATGCCAACCATTTCTGAATTTCTGACCATCCTCAATGAACAAAGTGGTGACTTCGGACTGCCTCCGGCGAAAATTGCCTACGAAGAGGTTTGCCGTTACGCCGATCATCCAACGCAGCATGACTGGACTCATATAGCGCTCTATCATGCGGGTAAAGCCACTGGCTGGTTCCGCCTACGCAGTGAAAATGAAGATCGAATTTTCCCTGATTTTCGTTATAACTATCAGGTAATCTGCCGTCGGGTACGTGCCGGGGAAGATCTTTCGATAGAGGTTCCTGTGGCGTTGGAAGACAAGAGTGATAATACCCTGGTGGAGTTTATTCAACGCTGGGGAGAGGCGCAAAAGCTGAGCCCTGAGCATGCCAGTACTCTACTATTTTATCTGACTAAGCCCGCAGGAACTGAGGTTCGTGAGCGCTTCCGTCAAGCTAGTCAGCAACGGGCTGAAAGCTGGGGCTTGAGTGTAAAGTTACCGGACGATTATCAGTAGAAAATGTTTCAGACTTTTAGTGGATTTACGGTGTAAACATAAAGTTGGAGCCCTGTTCAGGGGGCTCTTCCCTTCTCTCTTTTCTACCCTGCTTTACTGAAACAGGGTAGACGTTGGCATAACGCTTTGATTTATCTGAGGGATAATATTATTCTTTGAAACTGATGAGGGCAGGGAAGCGGCCTCTACGGTAAACTCTTTTTCTGTAGTATTTCTCTTCCTTTTATCTGGTCTATTTTTTTTAGAATAAAGTTATCTTTTTAACGCCGTGATTTCAGGCTCTAGTGTCTGGAGATTGTAGTTCTAAAAGTCATAATCAATAGTTGTGATATGTTAGTCAAAATGGAGTTTCTAATGAAATATTGTTTTATTCTACTCAGCTTGTTTATGTCAGGTTGTATTACAATTCATAACCCAATTCCTGAAGGCTATGTAGGGCCTCTTGCTACAATTGACGATAGCTTTAAAGTTTATAGCTCTAGAACGGCTAGCATGTTTTACATTCAAAAGATTGATGGTAAGAACGTGTTAAATTCTTTTAGTAAAAGCTATGACGCATCTTACGGTAAAAATGGTCTTTTAGTTACTGAAGGTCATTCACATCATTTGCCTGCATTGAAAACTAAGCTGAGTTTGTCTGGAGAAACGGTACACGGAGCCCCAATTGGTTATATTTTAAATGCGGGTTCAAATTATCTAGTTCGTGGTGATATTGAATTCGAGCCTGAAGATAATAAACATTATTTGATTTCTGGAGAATTGAGTAAAGATCGCTCTGCGATCTGGATAGAGAACCTAAAGGGCGATATTGTTTCAGATGTAGTCTTGGTTGTTGGGGATAGCGAAAATTCAAAAATTATTCCTTCAAGTCAGTACGTAAGAAATATCAGTCATACTGTTAATGTTACAGGTGATAAAAAGCAAGATAGAGAAAGTTTGTTTTCAAAAATAAGCGGTGGTGAAAGTCTTGCGCTAGTAACCGAGAAAGTCGGTAAGCCAGATGTGATCACTTATAATAAGGCTAATTTTTTTACTGGACGGCCTAGTAGCGTTGATTATGAGTACAACGGATTAGGTAAAGTTCGATTTTCCAGTCATGATAACAAAGCTGAAAACGTGCTTAGAGTATTTCCTGAAGTTGGAATTAGTTTAGAGGAGCTAACTAACCCTTTAGAAAGCTCAGGGTTAACATTACAGCATGTTGCTAAGGAGTATTTTAAAAAAGATACCTTATCCGAAGAAGAGTTGGATAAAGTAGCAGAAGCTATTTGGAAGAATCGATATACAGAAGATAATTACACAAAAGATGCTGTAGCTTGGTTAATAAAAGTGATTGGTAAACAAGGAAATAGCCGCTACTACAATTTAGTTAATACGCTGAATAATAAAAATCTGTACGATAATAAAATTACAAAATATGCTAGTAAAGCGTTGAAGGTGCTTAAACCTTCAAGCTTAAATCAATTTAAATATGCCGATTAATTAGTAATTCCATTTATGATTTTTGAAATCAATGGGGTCAGAGTAATTGATTTTGACCCTATTGATTCCAAGCTTTCAGCTCAGCCCGTCTTCAGAGAAATCCATCCCCAAACATTCCACCTATTGCTCGGCTCAGTGCATCGCTACGTTCCGGTGAACGGAACTGCTGCAGTGTCAGCGCCCGTAAAGTCGGGATAAACATCAGATCTGCCATGATCCGGTTAAAACATTCCTGACCTGTCGGGTTAATCGCCAGTTTTTCTAAGAATGGCTGTAATAGTTCTGGGTACTGTAGGCTGGCCCAGCAGCGGCTGGCAAGGGCTGCAATTACTTCCGCTTCGGTACCATAGCGGCTGTTAAGCACGCTATTCAAAGCGGCGATTTTCTCTTCAGTTTCAGGGCATTGAGAGGCTGCTCTGAGTAAGGCGCTGATTTGATTTGCAGAGACTTTTTCTTCAGATACGGCGGTGTTTAGTTTCAGTAGTATTGACTGAGTCAGTGCTGCACCGGGCTGGATGTGTTCGATAAAAGTAGATACAGCTTCCAATGGGGTGTCTGGCAGCTGATTGAATATCGTGGCGAGTTTCTCTTCGTTGCTCGCTTTTCCTGACTCTTCCTGGCAGCGAATGACATAATCCGCTATTCCTTGGTGCCCGAGCGTATTCCAGTCGCTTAGTTCAGATTTTCCATGAAAATAGGATCGAGCAGTATCGTAGAAGCTTGATGCCGGTTGACGGGTAGTCAGCGTCGCAGTGGCGTGAAAGGCGGCCATTTTTTCCTGATCAGGGGTAAAGGAGAAAGGATTATCCTTCAGTGCATCCCGGTATTCGGTTGCGTCAGTGGGCTGGTCCAGTGGGCCTTTACCCATGCTGTTGTTCAGGTTTTGCAATAGGCGGTTGAGAAAATCATCCCGGGCAGCCTGTACCAGAAATCCCTGCTCATCAAGTGGTAGCTTGAGAAACCATACGACGTTTTCTTCAGTACGCTTAGGATTCCACATGAGTACTGCGACCCAGGCTTGATGAAGAAAGGGTTTTGGATAGGGTATATGCCCCATCTCCATCTGACGAAAGTTGTCAGGTGATAGCTTGCTGATGCAGCGGCCCATATCGAAAATACGAAATTGTGCTTCAGTTTGCCGGATAAAATCGGTCAGTGTTTCAAAATGTGCCATTCTGGTGCCTGGTAGGAAAAAAACTGCGGCTATTTTAACAGCGTGGGCAGAACAGATACAGTGATCACTTTAGGTTAAAAGTCTCTATCTAAATGATGAGTTTTGTCAGAAGAGTGCGCAGCGGCGGGGAAGAGTCTGACTTTGATGGCACCTAAGTGATATCAAACTTTGATAATCTCTAATTACACCCATATTGGTACTAAAATTGCTGTAGCTTTAGCGGTATATTTTATATCATATTCTTATT
>JAGPUU010000390.1 GCA_018067325.1 Amphritea sp. | reverse complement strand
GTGCGAACAGGTCTACTGCTTCTCTGGCTTTCGGGGCGTAGATTGGGTTTATTTAATTCTTCTTAAGATAAGTAGTACTCTTAATTACTAAACAGTATTCAGGACTTATTTATGAACAAGGCTATTATTCTAACTTTTACAGCAATGGTGTTGATGTTGCAGGGATGTGCATCTTCCTTGAGCGGTGATACTTATTCAAGATCTGAAGCTCGCCGGGTGCAAAATGTTGAATATGCCTGGGTCGATGCGGTTACGCCAGTGGTAATTGAGGGTCGCACTGATAGCCCACTAGGTGCCGGTGCTGGTGCTGTTGTTGGTGGTATAGCGGGTAGTACTCTGGGTGGTGGTAAAGGTAGCAGTATCGCTTCTGTTATTGGTGCAGTTGCTGGTGGAATCATCGGCCAGAAGGTTGAAAAAAATGTTACCCAAAAGCAGGGTCAGGAAGTTACGGTGACCCTTGAGAATGGTAAAACGATCTCAGTGGTTCAGGAAGTCGATAATAATGGTTTCTTTCAGCCGGGAGAGCGGGTGAGAGTACTTCGCCAGGGTGGTACTGCACGAATAGCGCGTTAATTATAGCTGTAAAAAAGCCCGCAACGATGCGGGCTTTTTTTGTGTCTGGTCGTTTGCTTAGATGACTATTTCTTGTCTGCAGGGGCGTGGAATAGCAGGTAGAGATCGACTAGAAGATCCGGGATGCTACGGCACATTTCGTCGCACAGGCGGGTATCTTCACGCATTTTCAGAAATTCATCTTCTTCAAAGAGTTCTGACGCGATCATAATCGGTAACATAAATTCTGCGACCTCTTCCTCTGCCTGGTGGTTAAACCACTCATCTTCTTTAAGGAAGACTGCTTCCATAAAGGCCTGAGCCCATGAAGTCATAGCGCTTTGCTCTTCTTCATCATTCTCTGTTTCAAGAGTCAGGTCGCAAGGCAGTAGCATATCCTGGTCGTTGTAAAGGTCGCTGCCAATGCTGAAGTAGAAGCGGCGAAGCAGGTCTTCAATACGAGCTTTCTGTTCTTCGGAACTGTAGGCAGGTACACCATCGAAAAGTTCCTGAAGCCACTGCTTTTCAGCGATTTTGACCGGGCTGATGTTCAGCGCACAGAAATAACCATGGGTGCCCACCAGATCCAGAGCGTCCTCGGATACGGCATCAGAGAACATAAAGGCTTCAAGTTCATCCAGTTCAGCATCGGTAAGGGGGGTGTTTAACATTGGGTTTTGCATAGGTTCGGATCCGGCAAAAAAAGAGTGTGCAGATTCTAACAGCGATGATGGCTGATGCGTAGTGTTTATCTGTCGTAATTAGATAAATCTGGATGACACTGGGGCTCTCATCCCGGATAATGCCGCCATGATAGAAAAGGCCCGGCAACTCCTAAAACAGATATTTGGTTACGACCAGTTCCGAGAACCTCAGCAGGAGGTGATTGAGACTCTGCTCGCTGGCGGCGATGCGCTGGTGGTGATGCCTACCGGTGGTGGTAAATCGCTCTGCTACCAGCTCCCGGCGCTTATTCGGCCAGGCGTTGCTGTGGTTGTTTCTCCGTTGATTGCATTGATGCAAGATCAGGTACAGGCGCTATCCCAGTGGGGTATCAATGCCGGTTATCTGAATTCGTCGATGGACTACAGCATGGCGCAGGAGGTGGAGCATCAATTGCGTAGCGGAGAGTTAGATCTTCTCTATGTTGCTCCAGAACGATTGCTTCAGCCCCGCACACTCAAAATGTTGTCTGAATGTCCATTGGCGCTGTTTGCGATTGATGAGGCGCACTGTGTGTCTCAATGGGGGCATGATTTTCGTCCTGAGTATCTCCAGCTTAGTTATCTGCAGGAATGTTTCCCCGATGTACCGCGAATCGCACTGACAGCGACTGCTGATGAGCGAACGCGTGAAGAGATTTGCGCTCGTCTTGGGCTGGAAAATGCCCGGAAATTTATTCAGGGTTTTGATCGGCCAAATATCCGTTACCGAATCGGCCAGAAACATCGGGCTAAAGAACAGCTGCTAAAATTCTTGAAAGCGGAGCATGCCGGTGACACGGGTATTGTCTATTGTCTGTCTCGTAAGAGAGTTGACGATACCGCGCAGTGGCTGCAAGAGCAGGGCTACAACGCCTTGCCATACCATGCGGGGCTGCCTCAGGAGATGCGCCATCATAATCAACACCGTTTTCTGACAGAAGAAAATATTCTGATGGTAGCTACGGTTGCTTTTGGTATGGGGATTGATAAGCCTAATGTGCGTTTCGTGGCCCATTTAGACCTGCCAAAAAGTATCGAGGCTTATTATCAGGAAACCGGGCGTGCCGGGCGGGATGGGTTGCCTGCTGATGCCTGGATGGTTTATGGACTTCAGGATGTGATCTTTCTTCGGCAGATGCTGGAAGGTTCTCAAGCGGATGACTTACACAAAAGCGTCGAGCGGCAGAAGTTGGAATCGATGCTGGGGTTGTGTGAGGTCACCAGTTGTCGCCGGCAGACGCTGCTGACTTACTTTGGTGAGTCAGAATCTAAGCCTTGTGGTAACTGTGATACCTGCTTAGAGCCTGTGCCAGTTTGGGATGCAACCGATGCTGCGCGTAAGGCTTTGTCAGGGGTATACCGCTGTGGGCAGCGTTTTGGCGTCAATCATGTTATTGAAGTGTTATTGGGCAAGTCCAGTGAAAGGGTGCTTGAGTTAAAGCATCATCAGCTCAGTACTTTTGGTATCGGTAAAGAGCTGGATCGAAATCAGTGGCGCTCAGTATTCAGGCAGCTGGTGGCGCGTGGTTATCTGAGTGTGGCTGCGAACAGTCACGGAGTCCTCTATCTCACTGACAGCTGTCGACCCTTGTTGAAAGGTGAGCTGCAGATAGAGATGCGTCAGGATAAGCGTAAGCAGGAGTCGTTTAGTAAGCGAAATGATCCTCAGCAGAAGCTCGATTCAGAAGATTATGGGTTATGGAATGCACTCAAGGCACTCAGGATGAAGTTGTCCAAGCAGCAGGATGTGCCGCCCTATGTCATCTTTCATGATGCAACTTTGATGGAGTTGGTAATGTACCGGCCACTGACGCATCAACAGATGGGGCGTCTTAATGGTATCGGTGAGCGAAAGCTTGAGTTATACGGCGATCAGTTTCTTGAGCTGATTCGTGAATATCAGGCGGAACAGCAGAACCCGCAGGACAAAGATCTGCAGGTACAGGAATCGGTAACGCTTTACCGCACCGGAATGACGGTAGCGCAGGTATCAAAGCAGCAGCATCTGTCTGAAAATGTGATTTACAATCATCTGGCTGATGGTATAGCTGAAGGTCAATTGATTCTGTCTGATGTGGTAGAGCTAAGCGCCGATCAGTTACGACAGGTTCAGCAGTTGATGTGTGAATGTATGGAATCCTTTGGTGTTGCACTCAAGCCTGTGTATGAGGGATTAGATGGGCTATATGAATATGGCGTTTTGCGTTGTATTCGCGCCGATATGGAACGTGTAGAGCGGGGTGATTAATCGTCGTGGGAGATATTGGGCTCTGGGGGTTGTTTCTAAGTAGTTTTGTTTCCTCAACGCTAATGCCTGGCGGCTCTGAGGTGTTATTAGCCTATCTGTTGACTCAGTCTGAATTTAGTTCGATAGAGCTGTTAATTGCTGCTGCTGCTGGGAATAGTCTGGGTGGTATTTTGACCTATGCTATGGGGTGGTGGGTTAGTTCTCGCTGGCCGCTAAAAGTGCCTGAAAAGAAAAGGCAAAAACAAGCTTTGGTTTGGGTGCAGCGTTATGGTGCTATGTCTCTGTTGCTTTCTTGGTTACCCTTGATTGGTGATCCATTATGTTTGGCGGCCGGTTGGGTTCGTTGCCATCTATTTTATTCGCTGATGCTGATCTGCATTGGTAAAACCTTGCGCTATTCACTAATCGTTCTAGCTGTTAGCTGATATAGTTTGGACTTAGGAATAAGTCCTTAGTCAGTATTGAGAACGGAGGAGCTATGCTGAAATCTGGTTGGTTTCGGTCGTTGCGGATAGCTGTATTACTGATTACTCTGTTTGTTGTTGCTATGAATGCCTGGCTGTCCAGTGCACGTATCCAGTCATGGAGTCGTCCGGCCTGGGTTGTTCTTTATCCAATTAATGCAGATGGAAGGGCTGATACTCAAACGTATATTAATGCACTTAGCGAAGAACATTT
>JAGPUU010000384.1 GCA_018067325.1 Amphritea sp. | reverse complement strand
GATAAGCAGAATGAGTTGCCCCGGGAGCATCCGGTCGTGGCTGATCTGTTTAATCCCTCCGGGCAGTTGGTGGAATCGGTTTACAGTAATCAACCGGTTGGGCAGCTATACAACTTTAAATTGTCTACGCCGCAGAGTGCTCCAACGGGTAACTGGGAGGCAGTACTTCGTGTGGGTGGGCAAGACTTCCATCATCCATTAAGAATAGAAACCGTGGTGCCAAACCGTCTTAAGGTTGAATTGGATCTGGCCGAGGGTAAATCGCTACAAAACGGAGTGGAACAATCGGTTGGGCTTGTTTCGAAATGGTTGCATGGCGCTCCTGCCAGCGGTTTAAAAGCGGACGTGTCGGTGGCTCTGGTGCCGGTGAAAACAAAGTTTGCAGGGAAGTTCCCCGAGTATGTTTTTGATGACCCGGCCCGTGATTATCGGTCAAATAAGATTAATCTTTTTGAAGGTGTTTTGAGTAAGGAAGGAGCCACCAGTTTCAATCTATTGATTGAGAGTAAAACACCGCCACCGGGGATGCTTAAAGCGTCATTTACGAACCGGGTTTTTGAAGAAAATGGTCAGTTTAGTAGCAATCGTTTCTCTCGCCCGTTTGATTACTACGATCGTTATCTTGGTTTACAGCTACCAAAAGGGGATGCCGCGAGGGGAATGCTGCTGACCGATGAAGATCATAAAACACGTTTAGTCGTACTCGACAAAACCGGGCAGCCAGTCAGCAATACCAACATTGATGTGAGTGTTTATAAGCTCGAATGGAAGTGGTGGTATGAGAAGAGTAGTGAATCGCTGGCTCGTTATGCCGATGGTCGGCATAGTAAAGTTGTTGCATCAGGGAGTGCTGTTACCGATGACAATGGTTTGGCCGAGTGGCCACTGCGGGTTAACTATCCCGAGTGGGGGCGTTATCTTGTACGTGCTTGTATTGCCGGTGAAGACTCGCACTGCACCGGTAAAATTGTCTATATCGACTGGCCTGGCTGGGCAGGGCGCCAACAGGAATCGCAGGGTGATAACGTTGATCGATTGACGCTATTTAGTGATAAAGAAACCTATCAGGTGGGTGAAACGGCAACGATTACTTTGCCGGAACTGCATAATGGGCGAGCGTTGGTAACGGTCGAATCTGCGAATAATCTGCTGCAGCAGTTCTGGGTGAAAAGTGATGGGCCTAATCAGCAACTGCAACAACAGGTAGAGTTAGACATCGGTAAGGAGATGGCGCCTAACGTCTATGTCAGTGTTACTTATCTACAACCCCATGCTGATCGTGATAATGACCGGCCCATGCGACTGATGGGAATCATTCCGCTGCAGGTTGAAGATGCCCAGAACCATCTGCATCCGAAGATCACTACCGAGGAACAGGTTAGCTCTAGGGCTAGCTTTGATATTCAGGTAGCTGAATCTGATGGCCGTCCGATGGCTTATACACTAGCGCTGGTGGATGAAGGGCTACTGGGGCTGACCAACTATAAAGCACCGGATCCATTTAACTATTTTTACCGTCGTCAGGCGTTACAAGTGAAAACCTGGGATATCTACAAAGATGTAGTGGGAGCCTACAGCGGCGAGCTGCATGGGCTTTTATCCGTCGGTGGTAGTGATGCGCAGAAAGATGATGATAAGAGTAAGAAAAATCGTCGATTCCCTCCCTTGGTGAAATTCCTGGGCAGCTTTAAGTTAGCCGCAGGGGAGCAGCGTACCCACGCTGTCACGCTACCGATGTATCTGGGAGCGGTACGGGTAATGGTGATCGCGGAAGACGGTAGCGCATACGGTAAAGCGGAGCACGAAATCGTGGTGCGTGATGATATCTCAATGTTCCCAACGTTGCCGCGGGTGTTGAGAACGCAGGAACAGGCACAGGTGCCGGTTGAGCTGTTTAACAATACTGCTGAGCTATCTACCGTGCAGGTTACGATGACGGCGGATGATAACCCTGTCCAGATCGATGAACCGTCTCAGAGTGTTACGTTGGAACCCTATTCATCGGCGATGGTGACCTTTGCTATTCAAACCGGCGATCTAGTTGGCAAAACAGCTTTCACCTTTGAGACTAAATCGGTAACGGCCAATAGCAGCCAGACCTTGTATCTGGATATTAATGCGCCGAATACTCAGTCGACACGTACCTCGTCCTATCTTGTTAATGCTGAATCAGAGTTGGATATTAATCTGGAACCCTTCGGTATTGCAGGCAGTAACGGTGCGTCAGTTGCTTTGAGCTTGTTTAAACCGATCAATCTTCGCTCCCGGTTGGATTATCTAATTAAGTATCCCCATGGCTGTATTGAGCAAACCACCTCTTCGGTATTTCCTCAGCTATACCTGAATCAGTTGAGTCATCTGGAGACAAAAGAGCAGTCTAAGGTTCAGCAAAATATTATCGCTGCGATTAACCGTTTACAGTCATTCCAGACGCTGGAAGGGGGCTTCTCGTATTGGCCGGGACAGAGCCAGAGTCATGACTGGGGCACGAGTTATGCCGGACACTTCCTCCTACTGGCGAAACAGGCGGGTTATGAAGTGTCGGAGCATTTGATGCACCAGTGGTTGGCATATCAGCATCAGGTATCTGAGTTTGCGGTTGACAGCACTAATAATGAGAAAATTAAAGCGCAGGCCTATCGGTTACTGACGTTGAGTCTGTATGGGAAACCGAACTGGTCTGCGATGTATCGTCTTAAAACGCTGCAGATTGAGGACAGTGCCAGTCTGGCTATGCTGTCTCTGGCCTATCTGTATGCCGGGCAGGATGATGTCGCTATTACACTGATTGGCGATGGTTTATCTGACAAGAGTTCATATGACGTCAATTCGCCTAGCTTTGGATCTGCTCTTCGAGATAAAGCATTATTTCTGATGCTCTATGCCAACATAGCAGAGCCGATGGAGGCCGCCACGTTAGCGGATGAGATTGCTGATCAGTTAGCGGATGATCGTTGGCACAGTACTCAGGCAACCGCCTATGCGCTGGTTGCGCTAGCCAATTATCAGCAGATCTATAAGCAAAACACGACAGACAACCATGATGATTCGGTTGAGGTCGTGTTACAGCAAGCAGGAAACAAAGAGAAATTGCAGGTTAGCCGGCAAGTGAAGGAATCTATGCTACAAAGCGGTTCTGACGATGCTAAACAGGCAACCATTCGTAACAACGGGGAATCCCCTGTTTGGCTAACCCTGACTCAAACGGGTATTGCGAAGCCTGGCTCTGAACAGACCTATGCCGAAGGGTTGCAACTTAACGTACGCTATCTTAATAACGAGGGTGACGAGGTGGATATCGCAAGGTTGCCACAAGGTAGTAATTTCACCGCACAGTTACAACTCAGTAATAAGACCCAAGGTGAGATCAGCAATGTTGCACTAAACTTCAGGGCGCCTAGCGGCTGGCAGATCGATAATGAACGAGAAGCCTGTACGGAAGCGGCTTGTCAGTTTGACTACATTGACATCCGCGATGCTCGGGTTAGCGCCTATATGGGATTGAAAGCGGGCGAGCAGAAAACGTTGTCCCTGCAGCTGAATGCTTCCTTTGTGGGGCGGTACTATCTTCCTGCTATCTCGGCTAGTGCTATGTACAACGATAACCTTAAAGCGCAGTTAAAAGGGTTGAGTGTTGAGGTTATTCAGTAAGCGTCGGGCAATCATTGGTGGTTTACTGGTTGTTTTAGCCGGTATTTCCCTTTGGTGGCCGCTGCCTGAGCCATTGTTCACTAAACCCCTGTCCCGCTTATTGTTGGATGGGGAAGGGCAGCTACTGAGTGCCAGAATAGCTCAGGATCAGCAGTGGCGATTTCAGTCTGTTACGCCATTATCAGATGCGTATAAAACCGCGCTGATCCAGTATGAAGATAAACGTTATATGAACCATCCCGGTGTTGACCCAGTCGCGATTGTCCGGGCACTCTATCTTAATTTGAATGCGGGCCGGATCGTCAGTGGAGGCAGCACAATTACCATGCAGTTGGCACGGATGGCGTATGGTAATAAATCGCGGACACTGTGGCAGAAACTGAAAGAGCTACATTTGGCGCTGCGGTTGGAGGCGCAGATGTCTAAAGCTGAGATTCTGTCTCTCTATGCAGCTAATGCACCGATGGGCGGGAATACGGTAGGGATAGATGCAGCCACTTGGCGATATTTCGGTCGCCGTTTAACTGAACTTAGTTGGGCTGAATCTGCACTTCTAGCGGTTTTACCAAACAATCCAGCGGTGATGCATCTCTCTAAAAGTCGTGAAAAACTGCAACAAAAGCGTGATTTTTTACTCCATAAACTCTGGCAGAAAGGCTTTTTAAGCGAGCAGAACTATCGGTTATCTCTATTGGAAGATATTCCAGAACGGCCAAAAAAATGGCCTAAATATGGGCAGCATCTTCTGGATCAACTTAGCCAGAAATTCCCTGTTCAGGCGGTTTTTAATACCCAGATTGACCACCGCTTAACACAGAGAATTGAATTCATCGTCAAGCAACATAGCAAACGCTTGGGGGCTGTTGGAATTAATAACCTGGCGTTGGTTGTGGTGGATAATACCAGTATGCAGGTGCAAGCCTATTTCGGTAATGTCTCCTTTAATAATAGGCAGAAAAATGCGCCGCACGTTGATATTGCTAGTCGACCGCGCTCCTCTGGTAGCACGCTGAAACCCTTTCTTTACGCGGCGATGCTCGATAATGGTGATATTACGCCACAGACGCTTATCCCAGATGTCCCGACAGCCTACGGGAGTTATCAGCCAACGAATTATGACGAAAGTTTCCGGGGGGCCGTTAGCGCCCGAACCGCGCTGACAGCATCCCTCAATATTCCTGCGGTACGTATGCTTGATGATTACAGTTACCAGTCGTTCTACGAAAAACTAAAGGCGCTGGGTTTTCAGAACCTTTTTCGTCAGCCGGATGAATATGGTTTATCACTGATTTTAGGTGGGGCAGAAGTGAGTCTGACTGACCTGACAGCAGCCTATGCGAACTTAAGTAGACGGGCACAGAGTGCAGAAACGCTTAGTGTAATGCCGCTTCAGTATGGTGTGGAAGAGGGGAATGCTTCAGCCTCCCCAATAGAGGTGTACCCTTTTAGTCAGGGGGCTGCATGGCTCACACTGGATACGCTGTCTGATGTGACCCGTCCGGGTCTGCATAAGATCCATCGATTGTTTGCAAACTCTTCTAAAATCGCTTGGAAAACTGGCACTAGCTATGGGTTACGTGATGGTTGGGCTGTGGGCACCACTGAGGGTACGACAGTGGGTGTTTGGACTGGTAATGCTAATGGTGAAGGCCGGCAGTTACTCACCGGTACAGGGGCTGCTGCGCCGGTTCTGTTTGATATACTCAATGTTATTGCCGGTCTTAGTTGGCCTGAAGAGCCAGCGGCGGCTTTGAAGCAAATTGATATCTGTCAGGATAATGGTTATCTGCCTAAATTTGGCTGTGTTAGAGAGAGTGTGTTGATACCTCAGGCAGCGCAATTCGAGAAGATTAGCCCGCATCATTTTCAGGTGGCTATTGATCGAAAAACAGGGTTGCGTAGCAGTGTGGGTTGCAATCAGTTGGGTAGTATTATCAGCAAAACCTTTTTTCAGCTGCCTCCTTCCCAAGCTGCTTTCTATAAAATCTCCCACGCATCCTATAATCCCGTGCCTGACTTTGATAAATCATGCACACCTGACCGACGCCTGTTGAACGGGCGTTTTGAAATTACTTATCCTCGCGTTGGTCAGATTATCAGCGTGCCGAAATATATGAATGGCCAACAGGGCGAAGTGATTTTCCGCGCCACCGCAAAAAAGGATGGGGCCCAGCTGTTTTGGCATCTGGATCAACATTATCTAGGTGCGACCCGGACGTTCCATGAATTAAGCGTGCCCATTCCTCAGGGGAGTCACCTGTTACGGGTAATTGACCCGCAAGGGGTGTGGCAAGAGGTCAGGTTTTCCGTGATTCCTTAGTAAAGGGGCTTGATAGTGACTAGAACGCCGCAAAAACGACTTGCTAGTTACTAGAAAAACCATATTAAGACTTATTAACATATTGTGGCTTTGTAGAAATACATGCAGGCACAAGAAGGTTGCGTTGAAAATGGGGCTCGCCAATCACTATTTGTATTCTTTTCTTAACGTACCGTTAATATCTTAATAAAAGTTGAAGACTTTAGTCGTATGGTATACAACTAAGGTATAAAGATTTGCTGGCGCTCTGCTGGCTTTTCTTGTCTTTGCCAAGCTGTAATAAAAAAAATAAAAATAAAGTAACCGGAGTGTTACAGGAGCACGCGAGCATGATTTCTGTATTGAATGATCAGAATGACTTCTATGATTTCTTGAAAGGTTCTGGAGTCCCTTTAAAGCATAGCTGGACGCCACGGCAGTGTAGTCAGGCAACTGTTGCCTGGCTGGTAGATCAAAATGATGTTGTCCGTACACAGTTTGCCGTCACGGTGACGGAGCTTCAGGATAATACAAAGGCAATGCAGCCAGAGATCAGAGAGGCATTGTCGATTCTGGCGGAAGAGTAAGCGTCGTACCATAGCGCTTTAGGTTTTCTTTAAACTATTAGAGTTGTGCTTCATCGGTATCATCGAATTGAAAAAAGCAGATGCAGCTTTTTCCTTTCTTCTTGGCTTTATACATAGCGTGATCAGCTCGACTTAATAAGCTTGAAGCATCCCGGCCATGGTCGGGATAGAGCGCTATTCCAATACTCGAGTCAATATTCAGTTCAACCCCATCTTCTATGGTAAAACTCTGGTTAATGGATTCTTTAATCTTTTGTGCCAGTTCGAGGGCGAACTCCTTCCGAGTGATTTCGGCTAACAGGATGACAAACTCATCTCCCCCTAGTCTGCTGATAGTGTCTTCTTCGCGTAGCAGTTTACGAAGCCGTTGGGCCGTTTCAATTAACAGCAGGTCTCCTGCTTTATGGCCATACTGGTCGTTGATCTCTTTAAAATAATCAAGGTCGATGAACAGTACTGCAAGCATCGAGTTTCGACGGGCTGAGTTTTGTAGGGACAGTTCGAATCGGGCATCAAGTAACAAGCGGTTGGGGAGGCCGGTCAATGGATCATGGTGTGCCATATGCTCAAGCATCTCTTCCTTAGCTTTCAAGGTTGATATATCAGAGATGGCACCAACGAAGTTAATTATTTTTCCACTGGGGTCTTTTACAGAACTGATCGAGCTCCAAAGGGGAATTATTTCATCGTCTTTTTTTTTGTTCCAGATAACGCCTTTCCAACAGCCTTCCTTGATGATCTGTCGCCACATCGAGGCGTAAAAACTTTGGTCTTGCTGACCGGACTTTAGAAAGCGGGGGTTTCTACCTAATACTTCCGCTTGCTGATAACCTGTTATCTCTATAAAGGCACTGTTTACCGAAACTATCTCCGCTTTTGCATTGGTAACAATAATGCCCTCTTCGATATTTTCATATACTGTTTTTGCGAGTTGCTTTAGCTCTTGTGCTTCCCGCTGCTGCGTAATGTCCGTTAATAAAATCACTGCGCCAATACATCGGTTTTGCTCTACTACAGGTGACAATCTAAGTTCAGCGAAGAATTCTCTGCTATTTTGATTACGCAAAGGGATTTCAAACTGACGTTCTTCCTGTTTCTTTTGAAAATCTTTCAGAATTTCCAGGGGAAGGGGGTAATTGATATCGCCTTTTGTGAG
>JAGPUU010000467.1 GCA_018067325.1 Amphritea sp. | reverse complement strand
GGGTCGAACATTTCGCAGAATCCGAATGGACCGTAGTCGAGGGTGAAACCACCCGCCGCACAGTTGTCGCCGTTGAAGTTACCCTGGCAGTATCCGACACGGATCCAGTTAGCCACCAGCGACGTAAGGCGACTGCGAAACTCACCCGCGAGCAACACCACTTTTTCGGCAATGTTTAGGTTGCTATCTACGACCTCGCTGTACTCGCGATCGATCAGGTGCAGCACAATCTTCTCGAGCTCTTCCAGCGCTTTTGGGTGTTCTTGCTTACGGGCACGGCGACCGAAGAGTTCGAGTTGGCCGACTCGAATGAAGGACGGCGCTACGCGCGTCGAAATGGCAACCGCCTCAGATATCATCCTGTCGGGATCCTGCGAGCGCGAGCCCTCCGAATACCAAGGCCGCTGGACCTTCTCCGTTTTAGACACGTACAAACTCAGCGACCGTGAGGTTGGCACGCCGAGCGCGTACATATGATCTTGCGCCAGAAATTCCCGGACACTTGATCGCAGGACAGCACGACCATCCGCGCCGCGGCAGTACGGCGTTCGACCACCACCTTTCAGCTGCATTTCCCAGCGTTTACCGTTGATAACAGCCTCAAGCACGGAAACGGCACGTCCATCACCGTATCCATTGCCAGTTTGGAACGGGCATTGATGGTAGTACTCAGTGCCATAAATAGAAAGTGCGTAGCCACAAGCCCAACCGACTTTACGCATCGGCGCAGGAACCTGTGAGATGTCGCCAGAGAACATCCGCACGAAGTCGTCCGACTGGGCAATGCTATCGGCAAAACCCAGTTCACGAAAAAAACTTTTACTGTGGGCAACGTACTCAGGGTCTTTAATGGGCGTGGGACTGACAGGGACATAGTGACCCGTAAAGACCTGTCGCGGTGCGTGGTCGACGCCGTTTTCTTTCGCGTCAGGGTCGGCATTGAGAGTATCCATGAGCGAGTAATTTGCCAACTTTGCGAGATCGTCGAGCGTCTCAACGATTGGCGGATTTTCCTGGGGTAGTCGATGTTTCATAGAGGTACCTCATAACAGGAGTAGAACGGCTGCTGCCCCGCTAATACAACATCATTGCATTCTGGTGATAACGGGTAAAGAGCAACTAAAGAGAACAAATTTATTTGGCAAATAATGCATCAGAGTTCGCCTTATGAGTTATGACGCTCTCCATAAACAATCGTTACATCGAAACAAAGCAGAAAGGCCTGAAGCAATTGATTCAGGCCTTTCTGGATAACAACATTTCAAATACTCTTTTTAACTCAAAAAATCATTTAGCGACTATTATTTGGCAACAAGAGGTTTCGCATCTAACCCAAGTAATCTATCAATAGACAGAATTCCCGGACCACGAGCAACAATAACGAGTAAGGAAATTGCCCACCAGGATGCTGGATTAATCCAATGATCCCATGTTGGGAATACGGCCAGTTGAATAAACATTGTCATGCCTATCAGCCCTAACGCTGCAAAACGAGAAAATAAACCGATAATAAGCAATATTGGCAGCACGACTTCAGCGATACCCGCAAACACGGCCAGCAATTCAATCATTCTCACCACAAATGAGCCTTCAACATACTCAAGTGTTTCAGGGTTACACAGCTGTAATGCTCCTGGTCTGACGGGATCAGGACAGAAAAATTCATACATGAACAGGTCATATTTATCGACATTAAACTTTAAAAAACCATCCCACTTACTTAGCCCGGAATCCAGGAAGACCTTAGCCACCATGAAACGGAGAGAGAACAATGCCAGTGGCTCTAAAAACCGAGATAACTGCACGCCCAGTTGTACATAAAGTTCACGTAGTTTTCCTACCATACCCATATTAAGTCCCTAGTTATCATGATTGTATTTAGCCATATCAATTTCTAATATTTCATTTTGTAGGCAGGCTGAGAAAACATCACTGACATCAAAATCATGCTCCAACGCTAAAGCGGCATCAAAGGCCTTCTCAAGCGCAGCACCCTCTCCTTGTAAAACTTGCATAAGGGATACTTCAGGGGTAGAAAGCAAGCGCGCTTGAACAGCACCCTGCACACGCCAAAACATCACGGTATCAACAGGTAACGCGCCTTCTGCCCGTTCTAACCCACTGTTATTTTTGTGTAATTCCTCAACGTCACTATTATCTATAGACTCAGCTTCACTTAAGTTAGTTTTTAATGCAATCCATTGATTAAAAGTACCTATATTTACTTGAAGAAGCGCAACACTGGGGTTTAATTTCACAACGGCTTGAGTAAAATCACGGCCTCCTTCCACCAGCCATGAGATTTTTTCTGCTGTCAGCGTCTGCGTCGAGTCAGCGCTCATCAAGCTCATTAGCCATGCGTAATCTAAACGCGCCAAATCGACCAACCTTGGCGATAACTTTAATGTCTCAGGCGGTGTTTCTAACGTCGCTATAAAATCACTCAGAAAGTCAGGAAAGTTCTGCCCATAGCCTACCAACGTCCCTTTTTCAGGTGGGTAATGGTCCACATAAATACGAGCTATATTCTTAAAACTTTCACTCCCAACAAACTTTTCGCACATAGGAAAATTAGCGGCTAGTGCATCAATACAGCCTTTATAAAAGCCATTACGATAGACAGACATTCGCTTTATATGCTCGGCATTAATGCAAAAATCATTCATACCACTGGCATCACCGGTACGCAGATAATCGGCAAATGCATCAATGTAAGAGCTCAACGCCATCAGCGAGCCTCCGTTTGAAAGGCATTCACCAAGGCTGTATGACTTCTGCACTTATCTAAATAGCCTTGTGCCGTTGCGCGTTCATTCATCAACTCAGCAAACGGCGGTATATTGGCATCCCGCTCCACTAAAACAGGCCGATGCCCAAACAGAGACAACGCATGCTCTAACAAAGCCCATACCGGCACATCAATGTCTGCT
>JAGPUU010000375.1 GCA_018067325.1 Amphritea sp. | reverse complement strand
GCTGTGTTCTGAATACTGATATAGCCCTTTGACTGTTTCACAAAACCGTACACCATACTCAGCCCCAGGCCTGAACCAGCGCCATTTCGCTTGCTGGTAAAGAAGGGCTCAAAACACTGTACTAGAGCCTGGTCTGAAAAGCCTGAGCCGGTATCACTGATACATATCTCGCTATAGGTTCCGGGCAGTACATTCTCATCCAATACTAATAGGTTTGTGACGTCAATAGTCCGGCTGGTAAAACTCAGTTCGCCACCCTCTGGCATTGCATCTCTGGCGTTGAATGCTAGGTTCACTAAGGCGTCTTCAAGCCTGCCGGGGTCGACAAAAGGCAGAAGGTTTGAGGTACTGATGTCGATGCTGATATTGATATTATCAGGCAGTGAGTTAGACAGTAGCTCAGTTGTGTCATGTAACAGCTTGTCGAGATCGACCAGGTTAGGCGAGAGCGGTTGTCGACGGGAAAAGGATAGCAGCCGGCTGGTAATGTCAGCTCCGCGCCGGGTGGCCCTAATGGCGGGTTCTAAGTAGCGCTGCACGTCACTCTCACTGGCATAGCGGTCTCCCACTGAGTAGAGGTTGCCGAGAATGATCGTCAGAAGGTTATTGAAATCATGGGCCAGCCCCCCAGACATCTGGCCTACAGCATTCATCCGCTGCGCTTCATTTAATTGGCGTTCGGCGTCCTTCTCTGCGGTGATGTCAAAGGTCAGGATAAGGATACCGTTTACATCCTGGTCTGGATTAAAGCAGGGAATTAGAATCCGTTTGCGAACTTTATCCTTCTGGAGGTCATCGGTATTGTCGTTGTGCTCAGTATATTCTGTTGTAGATTGCTTACCTTGCAGAGCTTCATCCAGTAGCAACTTGAATTGAGAAAATGCTGTATTGCCGATGATCCGCTGTAAAGGCTGATTGATCATCTTGGCCTTATCCTGTTGCAGGGTGTCGGCAAATCCCTGGTTTACAAACAGAATATTGAGATTGGTATCCAGGTAGGTGATTTGGGCAGGCAATGCATCAAGAATCAAGCGCTGGCGCTGCTCTGCATGGGAGAGCGCTTCTTTAGTGCGGGCCATCGATTCTGAGGCGATAACGAGCTGTTGGTTTTTTTCAGCGAGCGCATGGGTACGTTGTTCAACTTTAGTGTCCAGGTTCTGGATAGAGTCACGTAAGCGTTCCACCATTGTGTCAAACGTATTTGCCAGCAGGCCTACTTCATCATCGCGACGGATACCGCTTTTGGCGGTCAACTCACCCGCAGAGATTCTTACAGCAGTATCGGCCAGCCGTTTTATCGGTTGGGTAATCCACTGGCTAAACAGCAGCATCAATATCAATGCTACGAGTAGGGCAATGGCTGCGATAGTGATAATTCGTTCAGTTAGTAGCTCAGAGCTGCTGCGTAGTTCATCGACATAGACCGAAGAGCCGATATACCAGTCAAAGCCTGGTAGGTAGCGCACCAGTGACAATTTTTCGTATTTATAATTGCCGGGATCATTGGGGCGATCCCACTTGTAGTAAAGCTCTTTTCCAGTATCGGCGACCTGAATCAGGTCTTGTGCTATTGCCCGACCGGTTACCGGATTGGTTAGATCAAGAAAGTTTGTGCCATCAATATTGGAGTTTGGGTGGATTAGCATATTGATGTTTGCATCAAAAACAAACAGATAGCCAGAGGAGGCTATTTTGATCTCTTTTATACCTTCGCGCAGTTCATCTAATGCCTCGGTACGAATCTGTTCAATGTCTGCTTCCAGATCATCCAGATAGACACCGGAGCCTACGATAAAGCCCCACTCTGGATAGTTCTTAACAAATGAGACTTTATCCAGCGGTCTTGCTGCGTTCAGGCGATTCCACTGATATTGATAAAACCCTTCACCCTGATTCAGGGCTAGTTTAATGAGTGCCGGAACGGCGGCTTCACCTTGGGAGTTAAATAGGGCTGTCGCATCTTTACCGTGGTAACGAGGGTCTGGATGGGAGAGGAAGATGCCGTTGTAATCGGATATCCAGATATAGTCGTTTTCACCATATTTAAGATCTCTGATCTTCTCAAAAATAGCCTGACGAGCCTGCGCTTCTGTCTGGCCATTACTTAAGGCATCGGAAAAGCTACTGGCGATATAGGATTCTGTCAGCCTGACGACTGATCTTAGTCTTTTTTTATGGGAATCCAGTGCCTGACTTCGATACTTTTCAGTGTCGGAATACATCTTGCTGGCGAGTGAGAAGACGCTGTTAATAGCGATGTGACTGGCATTACGCTCAATTTCAAAGACTTTTTTCTGAATGACGGGCACTGAGTAAAAGTAAACCGTGACAAAAATCATCGAGATGATAATCAGCAGGGTAAGAAAGAAGCGTTGCATCAGTTTCGGTCTGAAATGCATTTTGCCGTCGTCTTAGTGCGTTCAGTTGATGTTATTAACGCATTCTATAGTAAATGGATCTGCGCCATATAGCTTGTTACATTTTGTTAGAATTCAGACAACTTACGGCAAAGATTAGGGTGTTTACTAAGCAGGCAACATAGAACACTAAGACTCAGAATAATAAAAATACTGACTGATACTTATGGTCGGAAGCGAGTAAAAATGCCTTCTCTGTATACGCTCAACGATTTTCGCGTTGAACTGAATCGTTATGGTTCATCGACCATCCTCTGCTGCCGGCTAATGTTACTTAATAGCCGCACCGTCACCGTTCAATCATTGTCAGATTGATTTCTGCTTCTTAGGCTTAGCCAGATCCCCCAGCCGCACTGCCGGTTGAATCTTTTGTACAGGAAACTTCAATGTCTGAAAGTCATAATATTTATAACCAGTCCCTCGATAAAAATCAGGCGAATTTTACTGCTTTAACGCCGCTCAGTTTTCTCGAACGTAGTGCTAAGGTTTATCCCGAGCGGATTGCAACGGTGAATGGATCTGTGCGTCGTACCTGGGCTGAAACTTATCAGCGCTGCTGTAAGCTTGCCAGTGCGTTGAGTCAACGGGGAATAGGCAAGGGCGATACTGTGTCTATTATTGCGCCCAATCTGCCGGAACATTTCGAGGCTCACTTTGGTGTGCCCATGAGCGGTGCGATTCTGAACTCTATCAATACCCGTCTGGACTCAGAAGCGGTTGCCTTTGTATTGCAGCACGCTGAGACTAAAGTGCTGATCACTGAACGGGAGTTTTCGACGGTTGTTAAGAAAGCGCTGAAGATGATCGGTAAGAAGATTCTGGTGATCGATATTGATGATCCGTCCTATGAGGGTGGAGAGTTGATTGGTGATATGACTTACGATGCTTTCCTGAACGAAGGGGATAGCGCTTTTACGGGTCTGATGCCGGAAGACGAGTGGGATGCGATTACCCTTAACTACACCTCGGGTACCACCGGTGATCCTAAGGGTGTGGTTTACCACCATCGTGGCGCTTATCTGAACGCAGTGAGTAATATTGTTTCCTGGGACATGGGTCAACACCCTGTATACCTATGGACGCTGCCGATGTTCCATTGCAATGGCTGGTGCTTTCCCTGGTCGATTGCTGCCGCTTCAGGTACCAGCGTAAGTTTACGCCATGTACGCGCCGATAAGATTTTCTCTGATATCAAAGAGCACAAGGTAAATCACTTCTGTGGCGCCCCGATTGTGTTGAATATGCTTAACTCAGCTCCACAAGAGATGAAGTCTGGAATCGAGCATCAGGTCAAAGTGATGACCGCGGGTGCTGCGCCACCGGCCTCTGTAATTCAGGGTATGGAAGATCTGGGTTTTAAAGTGACCCATGTTTATGGTCTGACTGAAACCTACGGACCCTCAGTTGTATGTGCCTGGCATGAAGAGTGGGATGTGTACGATGACGAGAAAAAATCCCGTTTGAAATCCCGTCAGGGCGTTCGCGCTCCGATGCTGGATGGACTTATGGTGGCAGACCCTGATACGTTGGAGCCGGTACCACAGGATGGTGAAACCATCGGTGAGATCTTTATGCAGGGCAACTTGGTGATGAAAGGTTATCTGAAAAACCCTTCTACAACCGATGAGGCGTTCAGTGGTGGCTGGCTTCATTCAGGGGATCTGGCGGTCTGGCATACCGATGGCTATATCGAGATTAAGGACCGTTCTAAAGACGTCATTATCTCTGGCGGCGAAAATATCTCCAGTATCGAAGTTGAAGATGTGCTGTATCGACATCCAAAAATTCAGGATGCAGCGGTTGTTGCCCGTCCTGATGAAAAGTGGGGTGAAACCCCTTGCGCCTTCATCACGACGACTGAAGGTGAAACCGTTACCGAGCAAGAAATAATTGATTTTTGCCGAGCCAACATGGCTCACTTTAAAACCCCAAGACGGGTTGTGGTTGGGGATCTGCCAAAGACTTCAACGGGTAAGATTCAAAAGTTTGTACTGCGACAGACGGCGAAAGAGTTAGATTAATTCTTAGTTAGAAGTATCGCAGCTATAGGAACAGGGAGAGAGGAGCTCTCACTGTTCCTATAAAAGAATGTCAGACGGGAGAATAATAATGAAAGTAACCGTAATACTGACACCCGAATCCTCAGATGTGGAGGGTAGGGTTTCGGGAGACATCGTTCTGGGTCCGCAGGCGTTAGAAAGTATAAAAGAAGCGTTACAGCTGAAACGGAGTGGTCGAGCGGGTGAAGTAACAGTTGTTACTTTAGGACAGTCTCTGACGCTGGATCAGAGTCGAGATTTGCTTCAGCAGGGCGTTGATCGCAAGCGCTTTATTCCCTGTGATGTTATTCCCAGCCCTATGGAGTTAGCTGAAGTGTTGCTGGCTATCGTACATCTGGAAAAGCCAGATCTTATTCTGATTGGTAGAAGCGAAGATAAGCTTCAGTGTCAGCTGGGGAATCTTCTGGCTGAACTATTGGAATTCAGATCCTCTCAGGCTGAAGAGGGTGTCGGTCAGTTTTTCCGTACACTGGTGATTCGGGAAATTGGCAGTGGTATAAATATAGTGACGTTGCCTGCTATTGCTAGTGATCAGGGGCTGGTTAAAGATACATTGAATCGCTTGCAGGTTGCCTGAAAAAATAAATTGAAGACGAGTGGTCCCCTGATTAGGGGATCGGGTAGCCTGTGCTTTACTGGTACAGTTTCAAGTGGCTATGAGAGTGTGGTTGCTTGAGGGTGTTGCTATAAAAAATACCGACCGCTGCAGAGCAGGGCCGGTTGGTAAATACCACTTATAGTGCAAGGCTCGCCAGTGCAAGTATCTGTGAGCTAATAGGCATCGAAACAGTCTCTATTCTGGCCTTTATCAGAGAAGGTGACGATAGCCTTTACAGTCAATAAATTGATTAAATGGGACAATTACCCTTTCGATTTACGATAGGTGCTGGGTGAGATGCCGGTCCAGTGTTTGAAGGCACGGGTGAAGGCAGCAGCTTCGGCAAAGCCAAGTACCCGGGCGATTTTTGAAATTGGCAGGTTAGGCTGACTGAGCAGATGGATCGCTTCATCCCGGCGTACACCATCTTTGATTTCCTGAAAGCTAGTGCCTTCTTCATCGAGTTTTCGGCGCAGGGTTCGGGTGGTTGTGTGTAATTGGTTGGCGATATCCTCCATACTGGTATCGACCATCGATTCGGCGCTCTCCAGATAGTCCATTACCTTACGGGTATAGACTGGGTAATAGGATTGTCGTTTAAACCAATCCAGGGGAGCACGTCTGAGATAGCTGCTAAGATTTTGCAGCGTTTGTACGACCGGAGCATCCATGATTGCCCGGTCGAAGATAATACTATTGTTTGGTTGATCAAACACAGCAGGGCATGGAAACATTAGCCGATACTCCTCAAAGTGTTCTGGAGTGGAATGGCCAAAGCAGACCTTTTTAAGCGGGATGCGCTGGCCGATCAGCCAACTAGGGAAACGATGCCAAAGGATCATCAGTAGATCGAGCAGGGCGTGGTCGGGGTCTTTGCTTGGGTCGGTCAGGTTTAGGGTAAAGATGGCGCTGTCTCCCTCCTCAGTAATGCTGAGATGGGAAGCGGGCACCAGCAGGTTGTAAAAGAAGACCGCTTGCTTGAATACCTGACGCAGGTCGGTACAGTGGACTACCTGTCTGGCCATAAGGCCAAACACCCCGAAGCGACAGGGGTGGCTACCCATACCGAGATAGTCGTCATCGCCATGCCGCTGGATAGACTGAACCAGTCGACTCAGCTGCATCGGTGTAATACGGACTTCCTGGTTGTTGAGCAGTTCGCTGTTGAGCCCAGATTCCGACAACAGTTGCTGTTCATTCAAGCCATTGAGCCTGGCGCCTTTGAGCATTGAGTTGGCAAAATGGATTGAAACGGAGTGATGGTTATAGCTCATAACTGGATTCCGAAAACATTAAGTGGTTTGTCCTATAATGGAGCTGATTGTCCGATACTATCAGAAATTTCCGAAATTAAATGGTCTGATGTGTCCGAAAATATCAATTATAAGGCTTTTTTCGTTATTGTTGTCCTAGGCTAGAGAAGGCAAACTAGGTCATCATATAAACCTCAAATAAGAAGTGAGTGCTATGAAAATTCTTGTACCGGTAAAACGTGTTATCGACTACAACGTAAAAGTTCGGGTTAAGTCCGATAATAGCGATGTAGATCTGGCCAACGTTAAGATGTCTATGAACCCGTTCTGCGAAATCGCTATTGAAGAAGCGGTTCGTTTGAAAGAGGCGGGTGTTGCCAGCGAAGTTATTGCTGTATCGATTGGTGATAAAGCTTGTCAGGAGCAGATTCGTACTGCACTGGCGTTGGGTGCCGATCGCGGTATTCAAATCGAAACAGAATCTGCTCCAGATGCACTGTCTGCTGCCAAACTGCTGAAAGCAGTGGTACTGGAAGAGCAGCCTACCCTGGTGATTATGGGTAAGCAGTCAATCGATTCCGATAATAACCAGACCGGTCAGATGCTGGCTGCGTTACTGGACTATCCTCAGGCAACCTTTGCTTCTGAAGTAAAAGTTGAGGGCGATAAGGTTCAGGTAACTCGCGAGATCGATGGTGGTTTGCAAACTATTGAAGTGAGCCTTCCAGCGGTCATCACGACTGATCTGCGCCTGAATGAACCTCGCTACGCTTCTCTGCCTAACATCATGAAAGCTAAACGTAAGCCAATGGCTGTGAAGACTCCGGCTGAGCTGGGCGTTGAAGTAGGCAACAAAATTACACTGATGGCGGTTAATCCACCTGCAGAGCGTAAGGCCGGTATTAAAGTGGCCTCTGTTGACGAGCTGATGGATAAACTGAAAAACGAAGCCAAGGTTATTTGAGGAGAAGACTTATGACAATTCTGGTAATTGCAGAACATGACAATCAGGCGCTTAAGCCTGCAACCCTGAATACCCTGGCTGCTGCACAACAGATCGGTGGTGATATTGAACTGTTGGTAGCGGGTCTTAACTGTCAGGCAGTCGCCGATGCGGCAGCAGCGATCCCTTGCGTATCTAAGGTATTGCTAGCGGACAACGCAGCTTATGAGCATCAACTGGCTGAGAATATCTCTAAGTTGATCGTTACACTGGCCAGTGGTCACAGCCACATTCTGGCACCGGCAACGACTAACGGTAAAAACTATCTGCCACGGGTTGCTGCCCTGTTGGATGTGAACCAGTTGTCTGACGTGATCGGAGTTGAGTCTGCGGACACTTTCAAGCGTCCTATCTATGCTGGCAACGCTATTGCGACAGTGAAAACTGAAGATGCGATCAAGCTGCTGACCATTCGTGGTACTGCGTTTGATGGCGTTGCTGACGAGGGTGGTAGTGCAGCAGTAGAAGCTGTTTCTGAAGTCTGCGATGCGGGTAATTCAAGTTTTGTTCGTGAAGAACTGGCTAAGTCTGATCGTCCTGAACTGACGGCAGCGTCTATTATCGTTTCCGGTGGTCGGGGTATGGGTAACGGTGAAAACTTCGAACTGCTCTACACTCTGGCAGATAAGCTGGGTGCGGCAGTGGGTGCTTCCCGTGCGGCAGTCGATGCGGGCTTTGTACCAAACGATATGCAAGTGGGTCAGACCGGTAAGGTCGTAGCGCCTGATCTGTATATTGCTGTGGGCATCTCTGGTGCGATTCAGCATCTGGCGGGTATGAAAGATTCCAAAGTGATCGTAGCTATCAACAAAGATGAAGAAGCTCCAATCTTCTCTGTTGCTGACTATGGACTGGTTGCTGATCTGTTTGATGCAGTACCGGAATTGTCAGGCCAGATCTAAAACTTGCAGTAGACGTAAGCAGAAAAATAAGAATACAAGGTAGCGAATATGAGTGATTACAAGCACCCCCTTAAAGATGCTGAGTTTGTTCTGAATGAATTAGTTCAGTTTGATCAGCTCTGTGCAGATGCGGGAATGGACGATGTTAACAGCGAGCTGGCCTCGGTTATTTTAACCGAAGCGGGCAAGTTGGGATCCGGCCTTTTGGCACCTTTAAATAGCACGGGGGACTTGAATCACCCAACTCTGGTAGATAACGGAGTACAGCAAACCGAAGGTTTTTCTGAAGCGTACCGCGAATATCTTGAAGGTGGCTGGGCGACGCTAACAGCAGATGAGGCCTATGGTGGCCAGAATCTTCCCAATGTATTGGGTACGGCTGTTAACGAAGTCTGGCAATCCGCTAACATCTCGTTTGCCCTGTGTCCGTTACTGAGTCAGGGTGCGATTGAGTCGATTAGCCATCATGGTAGTGACCGTCTCAAACAGGATTTCCTGACGAAGATGGTCAGCGGTGAATGGACAGGTACCATGAACCTGACTGAATCGGATGCGGGTACTGATCTGGCGGCGGTGAAAACCAAAGCCGTGCGTAATGGCGATCACTACCTGATTACCGGTCAGAAGATTTTTATTACCTGGGGAGATCATCAGATGACGGACAATATCGTTCATCTGGTGCTGGCTCGTCTACCGGATGCTCCGGCTGGCGTGAAAGGTATCTCCCTATTTATTGTGCCTAAATTCCTCTTGGATGAAAATGGCAACCCGGCTGAGCGTAACGATGCTTATGCGGTTTCTCTTGAACATAAACTGGGTATCCACGGAAGCCCTACCTGCGTTATGAGCTTTGGCGATAACGGCGGTGCGGTGGGTTATGTGGTCGGTGAAGAGAACAACGGCCTGGCTTATATGTTTACTATGATGAACCACGCCCGCCAGGGAGTTGGTTTGCAAGGTCTTGCGGTCTCTGAAGGGGCTTACCAGCATGCGTTGCAGTATGCCAAAGACCGTATTCAGGGTTCCAACCGGGATGGTAGCCGCTATCCAATTATCCGTTTCCCGGATGTACGTCGTATGCTGATGCAGATGAAATCTGGTACAGAAGCGATGCGGGCCCTTTGTCTTGTGGCGGCGGCTGATGTCGATCGTGGTAACCAGAGTCGCGTCGATCTGTTAACCCCGATCGTCAAAGGTTGGGTGACTGAGTTTGCTCAAGAACTTACATCACTGGGTGTTCAAGTACATGGCG
>JAGPUU010000356.1 GCA_018067325.1 Amphritea sp. | reverse complement strand
TTATAATTCTAGCCTTGCTCGGCTGCTGGATCTGGCTTAATCGCTATCCAGAAACACTCACTCCAACTCCAACTCCAACTACAGTCGCAATAACCGATGACAGCGACTTAGCTCTAAGCACATCTCTAGCTGAGCCAGCTCGATTGAACTTAAAGAAACCTCAATCCCTACCAACCACAAAAACAACAACGGTTGAAAATACCGATAATCAAGACGATCCTGGAATGTTAGTTGAGCTACTTCGACCCGCTGAAGACAGCCCAAGCATGCCCGACTTCGCCCCATTCTCTGAACAGAAAAAACCAGCTGGCCAGCACAATCCTCAAATGGATAGCTCAGCAGAGACTATTGTTGAAGAGACCAACCTCAAAAGCCCTGCTTCGCGGAAAAAAGCCCCTAACCCTCTGTTTGAAAACAGCAAACATGAGATACAACTGGATCTCTATGCGTTTGAGCAGGAGCTTGAACTCATCGTTGCAGCTGAAGCAGCAGGCTACCTGCTTTACCTCGACTTAGCTTCTGGCCACTCAGACAACCTCCGCAACGACGAACTTCAGGAGCTTCAGGAATACTACTACCGCATGCTGGATATGGTGACCGCCATCTATCAGGGTGAGTCTGCCAGGATTGACAATGGTGACCTCCAACTCTCTTTCCTCAAACCCCATAAAGATGACTCCCACGGTATTAACGCAATCTGCGCCAGCCAGCTGTTCAACAGGCTATACAAGCTATTCAATCAACAGCGCATCCGCAGCCTCAAACCGGTATTAAATCTACATATGGCACTGGTACGAGGCCATCATAAGAAGCTTCCACGCATGCTGGAAGAGGCTCGTTATCTAACCCACAGCACCGAAAGCAATGAGCTGATTACTCATACCGCGCTTAGCGAAGCACCTGATCTTAAAGTCAGCTTACTGGCCGGGGCCGAGATAGAACGAGCCGAAGAAGACAAAGTACTGATAAAGACAGTGAACGAGAACTATCAGAAGCTGCTAGACAAACAGGCTAAGCACCTGCTTAAGAAGCTATTCCCCTAAGACGCTACTCTTGAAACAAGTACAGATCTGATCCCATTGCAGTAATTCCTGTATCTGTACTGCTAAACCACGATCACCTATGCTCTGCATTCACACTTAACAGCAGATAGAATAGACACGACAACAATATGCTAAGCGACCTGATTATTCTCTTCACAGCCGGATTTCTCGGCGGCATTCTCAACTCTATCGCTGGCGGAGGAAGCTTTATCACCTTTCCCGCACTGCTCTTTGCGGGCGTACCTCCAATTAGCGCCAACGCCACCAATACCTTTGCTTCCTGTTCTGGCTATATGAGCGGCACCTGGGCATTCAGAAAAGAACTGCTCGAAGTCAAAAGCGAACTGCCCCGGTATATTTTTATCAGCCTGTTAGGCGGCATAGGCGGCGCATGGTTGCTGCTACAAACACCTGAGACAGCGTTTGAAACCGCGGTCCCCTGGCTGCTTCTCTTTGCCACACTGCTATTTATCTTTGGCGGCCAACTCAACCGCTCGTTAAAGCAATTGAGCACCAAACACCGCCACGCCTCAGCCGCCGGCGCCATACTACTCAGCCTATTGCTCATCGGCGTCTGCCTCTATGGCGGCTTCTTCAACGCAGGGTTAGGCATTATCTCTCTTAGCTATCTGGCATTGGCGGGACACACCGACATCAACCGAATGAACGGCCTGAAATTACTTATTTCAACCTTTGTGTCACTGATTGCGATCACTCTATTTATCTATAACGATGTCATCGCATGGTATGAAGGCTCAATTGTCCTGACAGGCACCCTGACCGGCGGCTATGCAGCCGCCCATCTATCACGCAAACTACCACAACAATTAGTCCGTAACTTCGTTATCATTGCCAGTATCGGAATCACACTGTATTTCTTCTACGACGTTTATAAGTAACCATCAGGAAACACTGCATTTAGAGAGACCATCATGGATCTAATAACTCTATTACTGTTCATTCCGGCATGCTTTGCCCTAAACATGTCACCAGGCCCGAACAACCTACTCGCGATGAGCAACGCTAAACGTTACGGCTTTCGTACCGCTTTTTTTGCCGGACTCGGCAGACTGACCGCTTTTACCGGCATGATAATTCTCACGGCAACCGGACTCGCCGTCATTCTGCATACATCCGAAGCCGTTTTCATGGTTATCAAAATTGGTGGCGCCGGCTATCTGTTCTGGCTGGCCTATAAACTATGGACAGCTGATCCATGTGAAGATGAAACCGTCAGATCTGATGACAAAAGCCTGTTAAGCCTGGCTAGGCAGGAGTTTTTCCTGGCTGCAGGAAACCCCAAAGCTATTTTGATATTTACAGCCTTTCTGCCGCAGTTTGTTAATCCTGGAGGGCAGACCAATCTCCAATTTTTTGAGCTGGGACTAGCCTTCATCTTACTAGAGGGGATAGCCATTGCAGCCTATGCCCTGTTCGGCCTCTATCTGCGACAGTGGTTTTCACAGCCTCATACGCGACAGCTTTTTAACCGCAGCTGCGCTGCCTTGCTAGCCACGGCTGGCGCAGGCTTACTACTCGCCCGAAGGTAACTACAATTCCGGATTATAAAACCAAAAAAAAACGCTTTCGCGTTTAGTTTAAATTCGATATAACACAAAAAAAGGAGCGCTTATGCGCTCCTTTTTATTAGCGGTAAGAAGTATTACTTCTTAGTTGCCATCTGTGCTTTGATCAGATCACCGATAGTAGTAGGACCAGCAGCCTCTACTGGCTTATCAGCAACAGCCTTGATAGCCGCTTTCTCATCTGCCTGGTCTTTAGCCTTGATAGACAGAGTGATTGAACGGTTACGACGATCAAGGTTAACGATCTTCGCTTCAACTTCTTCGCCTACAGTCAGGACAGTAGAAGCATCATCGATGCGATCGATGCTGATATCAGACACTTTCAGGTAACCTTCAATGCCTTCAGCCAGTTCGATGTTCGCGCCTTTAGCGTCTACAGTCTTAACGATACCCTTAACGATGGTGTTTTTCTCGTTAGCGGCAGCGTACTCAGAGAACGGATCGCTTTCCAGCTGCTTAATACCCAGAGAGATACGCTCTTTCTCAGCATCGATAGACAAGATAACGGCTTCAACTTCTTCGCCCTTCTTGTACTCACGCAGAGCTGTTTCATTATCAGCATCCCAAGAGATGTCAGACATGTGAACCAGACCATCCAGATCATTTTCCAGACCAACAAAGACACCGAAATCGGTAATAGTCTTGATAGTACCGGTAACTTTATCGCCCGCAGCAAACTGCTCAGCAAAAGTAGACCATGGGTTAGCGATGCACTGCTTCATGCCTAGAGAGATGCGGCGACGCTTCTCATCAACATCAAGAACCATAACCTCAACTTCGTCGTTCACTTGAACAACTTTAGATGGGTGGATGTTCTTGTTAGTCCAAGACATTTCAGACACGTGGATCAGACCTTCAACGCCGTCTTCGATAGACGCGAAGCAACCGTAGTCAGTCAGATTGGTAACACGTGCAGGAACCTTAGTTCCAGCTGGGAAACGAGCCAGGATAGAAGACCAAGGATCTTCATTCAGCTGCTTCAGACCCAGAGACAAACGGTTAGTCTCTTTATCAAACTTGATAATCTGAACAGTGATTTCATCACCTGGAGTCAGCATATCGCTTGGGTGTGAAATACGCTTCCACGCCATGTCAGTGATGTGCAGCAGGCCGTCAACACCACCCAGATCTACGAATGCACCGTAGTTGGTCAGGTTCTTAACGTAACCCTTAACTTGCTGACCTTCTTCCAGAGTAGCCAGCAGCTCATCACGTTGAGCGCTGTTAGCTTCCTGAAGTACTGCGCGACGAGAAACAACGATGTTGTCACGCTTTTGGTCCAACTTAATCAGTTTGAATTCCAGCTCTTGACCCATAAGGTGGTCAACGTTTTTAACTGGACGAACATCTACCAAAGAACCAGGAAGGAAACCATTAATCTTGTTAACAGTAACGGTGAAACCACCTTTTACGCTGCCGCTGATAAAACCTTTAACAGTTTCTTCAGCTTCGAAGGCAGTTTCCAGAACACCCCAAGACTCAGCACGCTTAGCTTTCTCACGGGACAGACGTGTCTCACCGGAGCCATCTTCAACGCTTTCCAGAGTTACCTTAACCATGTCACCCACTTGAACTTCAAGCTCTTGGGCATCATTTAGGAACTGGCTACGATCAATAACAGCCTCAGATTTCAGGCCAGCATTCACGGTAACCCAGTCGCTATCGATTTCGATAACTTCACCCATTACTACAGTGCCTGGCACCATATCAACGAGCTTAAGGGATTCTTCAAATAAGTCAGCAAAGCTTTCGGTCATGCTTTTTCCTATTCTGAAAACACTTTCGAACAGTGCTCACAGAGTCTATTACCTATATTGTCAGATCATACAGGGCAGTTTTAATATTCTGATTGGTCGCAAAATCCTGACTAAAAAACGACCACACAGAAGAGAGTTAGGGGCAGTATTTTACAGAGAACTGCGCCCAGAAGAAAGTAAATAGAGGAATCAATTTATAATATTTAAGTAAAATCGAAGATCAACATCTCTGGCCAACAACACAGCGGCGCTTTGAAAAGGCATAAAAAAAGGGCTTTCGCCCCTTTTATTATCCGTCTTCCGGCTCAGGAGCCAAGGAAGATTTACCAATAACATCCAGCGAATCCACACGCTGATAACCCCGTGGCAGCTTATTCCCCCGGCGACCACGCTCTCCCCGATAATGCTCAAGATCAGAAGGCTTCATCTTCAAATGCTGACGACCGGAATTAACCAACAGAGTGTCATCTGGAGCCAAAGTAACTATTGCGACCAGCAACTCCTCTCTGGCAGCGGCTTTAGCGGAAGGAATATTGATAATTTTATTACCTTTACCCCGGCCAAGCTCTGGCAGATCTTTTACCGGGAATACCAACATCCGCCCTTCGTTAGTGACGGCCACCAGCAGATCACTCTCTTTACTCTTAAGCGCCATCGGCGCCATACCTTTAGACCCTTTAGGCAGCGTCAGAGTAGCTTTACCGGTGCGGGTTTTACTGGTCATATCAGCAATTTTTGTAACAAAACCATAACCCGCATCGGATACTAACAGTACGGCGTCATCATCTTTACCGGCAATAGCACCATCAATAGTCGCGCCCTTTGGTAGGGTCAGTTTTCCCGTTATTGGCTCTCCCTGTCCTCGCGCTGACGGAAGAGTATGCGCTTCGAGCGAATAGGCCCTGCCGGTGCTATCCATCAAAATAACTGGCTGATTCATCCGCCCCGGGCAAGCCAGCTTAAAACCATCGCCTGATTTATAGCTCAAGCCTTCAGGGTCAATATCATGGCCTTTAGCTGAACGAATCCATCCCTGCTTAGAGATTACAGCCGTAATCGGATCAGCTGTTAGCAGCGACTTTTCATCAAGCGCCTTCGCCTCTTCACGTGCCACTATCGGAGAACGACGGTCGTCGCCGTACTCTTTCGCGTCGGCTTTCAGCTCATCCCGAATCAGTTTACGCATCAGCTTTTCAGAACCCAGGATCTCTTCCAGATACTTACGCTCTTCAATAAGCTCATCCATCTCACCACGGATCTTTATCTCTTCCAGCTTAGCCAGCTGTCTGAGACGGATTTCAAGAATCGCTTCAGCCTGAATTTCAGAGATGCCGAAACGCTCAATCATCACCAGTTTCGGCTTCTCCTCGGTGCGGATGATCTCGATCACTTCATCAATATGCAGATAAGCAACCATCAAACCTTCAAGAATATGCAACCGTGCCAATACCTTATCCAGGCGGTACTGTAAGCGACGACGCACAGTTTCGGTACGGTACAGAAGCCACTCAGTGAGAATCTGCTTAAGATTCTTAACCTGCGGCCGGCCATCGATACCGATCATATTCATATTGACCCGGTAGGTACGCTCCAGATCAGTACTGGCAAACAAATGCGCCATCAGCTGTTCGACATCAATACGGTTGGAACGGGGAACGATCACCAGCCGGGTAGGATTCTCATGGTTTGATTCATCGCGAAGATCAGACACCATCGGCAGCTTCTTCTGCTGCATCTGCTGAGCGATCTGCTCCAGAATCTTAGCCCCTGACACCTGATACGGCAGTGCGGTAATAACAATATCACCCTGCTCTTTACTGTACACCGCCCGCATTCTCAGACTGCCCTTGCCAGTCTCGTACATCTTACGCAGCTCATGACGCGGGGTTATCAGCTCCGCTTCCGTGGGCATATCTGGCCCCGGTATGATCTCGCACAGATCCTCAAGACTGGTGCTCGGTTTGGACAGCAGCAGGATACAGGCCTGTGTTACTTCACGCAGATTATGGGGTGGAATATCAGTTGCCATACCTACGGCAATACCGGTAGTACCATTGAGCAAAATATTCGGCAGACGTGCCGGCAGCGTCATCGGTTCCTGAAGAGTACCATCAAAGTTAGCACCCCATTCGACAGTACCCTGCGCCACTTCTTTAAGCAGCACTTCGGCATACTTCGCCAACTTTGACTCGGTATAACGCATCGCGGCGAAAGATTTCGGATCATCGGGAGAGCCCCAGTTTCCCTGACCATCCACCAGCGGATAACGGTAGGAGAATGGCT
>JAGPUU010000347.1 GCA_018067325.1 Amphritea sp. | reverse complement strand
AGCTGAGGGTGAACGCATGATGTTTATTCCGTTTAGTGAAGTTTTGCATTAGGTTCTTGCTTCGGCTCTTATTTTAGTTCGGAATTCGTTTCAGATTGTAGTAAGTGCTGAGATCAGTGTTGGTAAAGGTGTTGATATGGTAAACGTGCTCTTTTTTGCTTCTCTGCGAGAAGTGTTGGGTGTTGGTCAGATGACTCATCCGTTCGATGGTGTTGGGAGTGCTGCAGAGCTTTTAGGTCAGCTTAAAACGCAGGGTGCGGATTGGGAACAAGCTTTAGGCGGTCAGTTGCTGTGTTCGGTCAATCAGGAGATTGTACCTTTGGATACCGCTATTTCAGATGGTGATGAAGTTGCTTTCTTTCCTCCTGTGACGGGTGGTTGAACTCATTGGATGTCATTATTCTAGCCGGCGGTGAAGGTCGGCGTATGGAAGGGCGTGATAAGGGGTTAGTGGCGTTTAAGTCGCAGCCAATGGTCGCCTTTACGGTTGAGTTGGTCAGGCCCATTGCAACAAATATTATCATTAGTTGTAACCGTAATCTTCCGGAATATGCGGGCCTTGCAGACCGGGTAGTGGAAGATGCTTTGGAGGGTTTTCAAGGGCCTTTGGCTGGTATTCTTGCCGGGCTTAAGGCCTGCCAGTCAACGCAGGTTTTAGTTTTACCCTGTGATACTCCGCTTCTTGAATTGTCGCTACTTAAGCGCTTGCTGGCATCCGCTAAAGAAAATCCTGAGGGCATTACTGTTCTGTCAGAAGGCGATAAGCTCCATCCGTTACATGCAGTTGTTCCTTTGTCGCTGGTGGGTGATCTGGAAACGTGGTTGGAAGGGGGGCAGCGTGCTGTGCAGCGCTGGATGAGAAGTCATTCAATGCGATTGGTTGATATTGGTGATGACCCTGAGCAGTTAAGTAACCTGAACACTTTTCATGAATTAAAGGCGTTGGAAAAGTTAAAAGCTGAGAAGTAGATTGCTGCCGGATACGGGCTTTCAGTGTTTTACCTAAATTAAATTGTCAGGACGTTAAGTTATATGGATCAACTGGGAAGTTTGGTCGGTGCATTTCTGTTGGTATTTTTAGCAGAGTTTGGTGATAAAAGTCAGCTGGTTTGTATGACCCTTGCTGCCCGCTACAGGGCTTTTCCGGTATTGCTGGGGGCCGTAGCTGCATTTGCAGTGTTGAATCTTCTAGCCGTTGCTGTGGGTTCTGTTGCGGCAACCTGGTTTCCCCGAGAGGTTGTTCTCAGTGTTGTGGCCTTGCTGTTTCTCTGGTTCGGTGTGCAGTCATTTTTGACTCAGGAAGATGACGAGGAAGAGTCTGAGACGCTTTCGTTAAAAAGTGTTTTTCTCTCTGCATTGGTTATGATCTTTCTTGCTGAGCTGGGGGATAAAACTCAGCTAGCTGTTATGGGGCTTGCGAGTGCTGAACCTCCTGTGCCTGTTTGGTTGGGTGCAACGCTAGCGTTGGCGATGACTTCGGCTATAGGTGTAATAGCAGGGCGGGCGTTAATGCGATATATCTCTATTATCTGGCTGCATAGAGTATCTGGATTGTTGTTTATCGCATTTGGTGTGTATGCCGGGGTGGAAGCTATACGGCTTTGGCTGTGAGTCTGAGTATGTTGGAGTTAATGTGCTAATAGGTTTTTTGATATTGCTGATTTTCCAGTTTGCTGGCGAGTTAATTGTCATCGCTGTTGGAATGCCTGTGCCCGGGCCAGTGGTGGGTATGGTACTGCTTTTGATCGGTTTGATTCTTAAGGGTGAAGTGCCGGAATGTCTACGTATTCCGAGTGAAGCGCTGCTTAAGCATCTTGCTCTGCTTTTTGTTCCGGCGGGTGTCGGTTTGATGACCCATTTTGGGTTGCTCAGACAGGATTGGCTGGCCATTCTGCTGGCACTTATTGTTAGCACCGCGCTGACGATTGTTGTGACGGCTTTGATTTTGAATCCTTCTGCGAAAAAATTGCACAATCTTAATCAGGATAATAGCTGATGGAGTTCTGGGTGTTTTTCACAGCTAAGCCGCTTATGTGGCTGATCGTCACTATCATGACCTTTATTGCGACATCCTGGTTTAATCGTCGCCTGGGTGGGACGCCATTGTTGCACCCTGTATTGGTATCGCTTTCACTGATTATTGTGTTTTTGCTTCTGACGGGTACCTCCTATGAGACCTATTTTGAAGGGGCACAGTTTATTCATTTTTTGCTAGGGCCTGCGACGGTGGCTTTAGCTGTGCCTCTTTTCGATCACTTTGAGCGAGTGAAGAAAATGCTTTTACCTCTGGTGGTTGCCTGTATGGCGGGTGCTGTAACGGCTGCGGCTTCCGCGCTTCTGGTCGCGCAGGCACTAGATGCCTCTGTTGGTACTTTGTTATCAATCGCGCCGAAGTCGGTGACCTCGCCTATCGCTATCGGAATAGCTGAGAAGTTGGGAGGGTATCCTTCGCTGGCGTCAGGGTTGGTGCTTATTACCGGCGCAATAGGTTGTGTATTAGCGCCAGCGATCTATCGAATACTGAATATAACCGACGAAGCTGTTAAAGGATTTACTCTGGGAGTCTCTGCGCACGGTATGGGGACAGCCTATGCCTTTGAGTATGGATTGATGGCGGGGGCCTTTGGTGGGCTGGCGATGGGAATGACCGGCGCTTTTACTGCGTTTATGCTGCCACTGTTGGTGCCTTTGCTGGGGATTGGTTGAGGGCAGAGGTCAGATCGCTACGCTTGTCCGGATAAGG
>JAGPUU010000345.1 GCA_018067325.1 Amphritea sp. | reverse complement strand
GTGCGATAAGCTTGCGAATTTGTAGAAGGGTTTGGAAGGAAGATAGAAAGGATCAGATCTATCATCAATCTGTACTGATTGATAAAAAAGATCTAATCCTTTCTGTTTGTTTCAAGGCTCTTTTTAAGTACTTACAGCCCCAGCTTCTCTGCCACGTAATCGGCGTCTTTGTCACCACGGCCGGACAGGTTGATCAGAATGGTCTTATCTTTATCCAGGGTTGGTGCAACGCGCATGGCCCAAGCGACGGCGTGGGCGCTTTCCAGTGCCGGGATAATACCTTCAACTTGAGACAGGGTCATAAAGGCGCTGAGACACTCATCGTCGGTGACTGAGTCATACTCTACCCGTTTGATATCTTTCAGGTAGCAGTGCTGAGGGCCAACACCTGGGTAGTCCAGTCCTGACGCGATAGAATGCACCGGCATAGGTTCGCCGTCTTCCGTTTCCAGGACATAGCATTTCATGCCGTGGATCTGGCTTGGCTTACCCAGGGTCATAGTCGCGGAGTGTTTGTCTGTATCTAGCCCTAAACCTGCAGGTTCAACACCGACAATTTTCACCTCGTCATCATTCAGAAAGGCGGTAAACAGGCCGATGGCATTAGAGCCTCCGCCGACACAAGCGGTGATGATGTCTGGGTTTTTACCATGCCTGTCGTTGAACTGCTGACGGGCTTCACGACCGATGATGCTTTGGAAATCTCGCACCATTTTAGGGAATGGGTGAGGGCCTACGACTGAGCCGATAGCGTAGATAAACTCATCTGGGTTTTTCAGGTATTCTTCGAAGGCGCTGTCGACCGCATCTTTCAGGGTGGCGGTGCCTCGAGTAACCGGAACCAGTTTACAGCCCAGAATCTTCATTTTGGTAACGTTAGGGTGTTCTTTCTCGATATCAACCTGACCCATGTGGATTTCACAAGGGATGCCTACCAGCGCACAGGCTGTCGCCAGCGCTACGCCGTGTTGACCGGCACCGGTTTCGGCGATGACTTTCTTTTTGCCCATGAACTTGGCCAGCAGGGCCTCGCCCAGGCAGTGGTTTATCTTATGAGCGCCGGTGTGATTCAGGTCTTCGCGTTTCAGAAAGATCTGAGCACCGCCGAGTTTGTCACTCAGGCGTTTGGCATGATAGATCGGGCTGGGCCGGCCAACATAATCCTGATTCAGTTGCATTAGCTCGTTCTGAAACGCTTCGGTTTTGCAGATCTCTTCGTAAGCCTGATTGATATCATTCATAACCTTGATCAATTCAGGAGGAAGAATCTGGCCGCCATAGTTACCGAAAAATCCGTCTGTGTCGGGCATTGGGGCAAAATCAAACTTACTCATAAGACCTCTCTTATCTCAAATTGGCGGACACTTATCGGATACCGCTGTCACTGCTATTTGTAATTTTGTTATATAGGAGGGAAATATATCGCTGCTGTGGAAGGATGCCAACAGCTAAGAGTAATTAATTTATTAACAATAGAAGGATAGAGCCTGAAAGATTAACCGAAATCGAGCTCTCTCTGCTGCTCTTTAGATACCGTTTTTTTGAAACCCAGTGATTTTTGGCGCCGACTTATCTCTCTAAGCTGAGTGCTGGCTTCATGGTAGCAATGAAAAATGGTGTGATTAACGGCACCTTTGTTATTTAGGGTATTTCCCCATGATTCGCTCAGCACCCAGTCCCCCATCAGATCCTGATAGAGTCGGACTATGAAATAATCCTTTTGTTTGCGCCAACGAATAATCAAAAAGTAACCTGAATTAAATTTGCCTGAAAATGATGTCAAACCGTAAGGCGGGCAATTATAATCGGCGTTTCGCCCCTAAACCAGCTGATTTTTAACCTTTGGAGTCTTCTTTGAAGCTAACCAATCTGAATATAGTCGCAGATGAAAACATTCCCTCTGTGGATCGTCTATTTGGTCACTTTGGCAGCATTCGTAAACTGCCGGGAAGAACTATTCAAAACAGTGACCTTCAGGATGCTGATCTACTGCTGGTGCGCTCTGTCACAAAGGTTAGTTCGCAGCTTATAAAGGACACGCCGATTGGTTTTGTGGGTACCGCGACGATTGGCACAGATCACATCGATAAAAATTGGCTGAAGGGCAAGGATATAGGTTTTACCAGTGCCCCCGGCTGTAACGCTGACGCGGTTGCTGAATATGTCATTAGTACTCTATTGATGGTTGCGGTAGAACAGAGCTTTGAGCTTCAGGACAGGGTAGTGGGTATTGTTGGCGTGGGTAATGTGGGTCGTCGCTTGCAGCAACGTCTGGAAAGATTAGGGGTAAAATTATTGCTCAATGACCCCCCTCGGGCAGAATCGGGGGAACAGGGCTTTGTCGCGCTTGAATTTTTATTAGAGCACGCGGATATCATCTGTCTGCATACGCCTTTGACAAGGGAAGGAGACCATCCTAGCTATCATCTTTTTAATGATAGAAATCTGCCTGTGATTAAGCCTAACTCAATATTGCTAAACGCCGGCCGAGGGCCTGTTATCGATAATGCGGCTTTGCTGAACTGGCATCGGCAGCGACCTGATGTCACATTGCTGCTGGATGTGTGGGAAGAAGAACCGAAAGTCGATGAGTCATTGGCGCAACAGGTTCGGATTGGAACACCGCATATTGCGGGTTACAGCCTTGATGGCAAAATCAGGGGTACATGGATGCTCTACACTGCGTTTTGTCAGCATTTGGGTGTTAAGCCTGAGATCGATCTCGCTGATTGCCTCTGTGATGCGGGTAATGAACTTCAGATAACGCTGGATGGCAGTGAAAATCTTACAGACATCGTGCATCGGGTTTATCAGCCGGAAGCGGATCATAGCCGTTTTATGGACTCCCTGATGGATAAAAAGGCTCAGCCTACGAACTTTGACATGCTGCGTAAACAATATCCTGTGCGCAGGGAGTTTGCTGCAGCCCAGTTACAGGGTGTTAAACCTGATAAATTACTGGCAGACCAGCTACAAGCGGTTGGGTTTCTTCTCGAATAACGCTTTGTTGCACTATCAGTTTATTGGATAATGATCTGCTTACACTCCTTAATGGATTGGGTTTAATGACCTTGCAACTTGAATCAACTGAAACTGATAAACCTCTGTCTGAATTGCGGCTTCAGATTGGTGAGCCTGTTCGGGTTGATATCCGCTCCCCCCGAGCGCGCTTTACGTCTAAGTTACTGGGCTATTCCGAAAATAACGGCATTATGATTTCAGCGCCGTCGCTAAAAAACGGAGTCTCTTCATCAATTAATGAAGGTAACATTGCCAGTCTGCGCTTGATTAGTGGCAACCGGATCTGCAACTTTAGCTGCAAAATACTGAAGCTACATGATCAGCCATTCGGATACTGGGTGTTAGAGTATCCGCAGCAGGTTGATCAGAAACGCATTCGTGAACATACACGGGTTTCGGTTCGGCTCAGCTGTTCAATGGATGATCATGATGAGATGGCGGAGAGGGAAGGTCTGCCTGCCAGTGCTCTCTGTATTGATATCAGTATGGGTGGTGCTTGCCTTCAACTGCCTCAGGCCCTGGGTAATGTAGGTGATTATTTTTATTTAACGACCCGTCTGAAAATTGGCGATATTGATCAGGTATTGCTGGTGCCTGTTGAGCTGCGAAATGTTCATTCAACCTCAGTTGAGTCCGGCAGTGTTTATAATCATGGTTTTAAGTTTTTTGATCTGGATGAAGATACTCGTTTGATCATTGCCGCATTTGTCTACCAGCAATTTCTGATTGAGACAGGCAATCTCGACCATTTCGGGCAGGAGCTGTAAATGTTTCGTTTAGGTTTAATTATTAATCCACTGGCGGGTGTTGGTGGCAGTGTGGGGCTGAAAGGTAGTGACGGTGAGGCCACCGCGCTACAGGCTTTAGCGCTGGGAGCAGAGCCCAAAGCTAATCTGCGAACCCAGCAAGCTCTGGAGCCATTAAAAGGGCTGGAGGTTGAGTTGATAACCTATCCTGGCGAGATGGGTGAAGAGAGTGCCCGTATTGCAGGTTTTGATCCACGGGTGATAGGTACTATTAAGCACGGACATACCTCTGCTGAAGATACCGAACGGGCTGCCCGAGAAATGGCTGCGTTGGGCGTCGACCTCATCTTATTCGCAGGAGGCGATGGCACCGCAAGAAATATCTGTCATGCCATCGGTGACTCTACACCGGTATTGGGAATTCCGGCGGGGGTGAAAATTCATTCTGGAGTTTATGCCGTGACGCCCAAAGCTGCGGGTGAAGTCGTTGCTATGCTGGTGCGTGGGGAGTTAGTCACCCTGGCGGATCAGGAAGTACGCGATATAGATGAAGTCGCCTTTCGTGAGGGACGGGTTCGCGCCAAATACTATGGTGAACTTCTGGTACCGGAAGAGGGGCGTTACCTTCAACACGTCAAAAATGGTGGCAGGGAATTAGAAGAGCTGGTGCTGGATGATATCGCCGCCGATTTTGCAGAATCGATGGAGGACGATGTTCGCTACATTATGGGGTCGGGTTCAACTGTTCAGGCTTTGATGGAACATTTAGGGCTGGAAAATACCTTACTGGGTGTTGATCTGATCGAAAATGGCGAATTGATTGGCAGTGATCTGACTGCCCAGCAACTATTGGCAATGACCGAGGGTCATAAGAGCCGTTTAGTGATAACGGTTATCGGTGGGCAGGGGCATATTATTGGTAGGGGTAATCAGCAAATTAGCCCAGAACTGCTCAAACGACTGGGGCGGGAAAATATCATTCTGGTGGCGACTAAGAGCAAGATAAAAGAGTTAGAAGGACGCCCTCTGATCGTTGATAGCGGTGACATCGAATTGAATCATCAGCTTTCGGGTCTGATAAGAATTATTACCGGTTACCGGGATGCTATTCTCTACCGGGTAGCAGATTATTAAACGGTTAGATGCGAGCCGCTGATTCACGCGTCGTCTCTAAATTTTTTAAGACATAACCAGCAAAATCCCCAATCTTTGATAAGCTAAAGAGTAAGCTTTACAGATGGGGATGGTTATGGGAATTGCACTGTTAAGGTTTTATTTGTATCTGTTGCTACCCGAGTGGATGAGTAATCAAAATCCGGATAGTCGACACTTTTTTCGTCGTAAATTTACCTCTGCCTACCGCGCAAGGCTTCGCTGTGTTCGCCGTCTCTGGCTGGGATCAGGATTGTTAATGCTGGCTTTGCCGATACCTCCAGTGGTGATAACGCTTGGGCTATTCACCACATTCATCTCGTTTTCTTTACTGGATGAGCATTAAAGCCCGGTTCATTCTGTCGGTTGCCTTTTCTTTTGATTAACTGTTATTGATTCGAAATCTTCTGGAAACTTCAATGTGATTTCTACTATTGAGTCTTTAGGCGGTTTTTTGGGCATACCGTTGAATACTAGGGAGGAGCTACCCGTTTGTTATAGAGGTGCTGGCACCGAACAAAAAATAGTTTCAACGGTGTTTATAGCCCTGTATATAGATACTTTGATTGGCTTTATGACTTCAGTCACAAAAGCTGATTAATACTGTTTATGCTGCACCTGCGTAATGTAGAATAGAGGTAGTAGTTAGATCGGGTCACTGCGACCTGTTCTCAGGTCATCGGAGAGAGTCTCTTGAGTACACAATATCTCAAACGTTTTTTTAAGCCTAAATCGATTGCAGTGTTCGGGGCATCTGAAAAAGAGAATAGCATGGGAGGTATTGTCCTCCAGAATCTGCTGGATGGTGGTTATCAGGGTAAACTGATGGCGGTTAATAAGCGGGGCTATGATCAGGTTTACGGCGTGACTTGCTACAAAGGGCTTTCAAAATTGCCTGAGATGCCAGATCTGGCGATTATCTGTTCCCCGCCAGAGTCCGTTGCGGAGCTAGTCCGCAAGCTGGGTGCAAATATGGTCAAGGCGGCTATGATTTTAACGGGAGGCTTATCCCGTGCCAGTGAGCCGCTGGGCAGAAGTATGCGGGATGAGATAATGGAGGCTGCAAGGCCTTATGGTATCCGTATATTAGGCCCTGATTGTATGGGTATGCTGGTGTCAGCCCACAAGATGAATGCCAGTTATTCTCACCTGAATATACGTAAAGGTAAGGTTAGTTATGTGGGTCAGTCGGGTCTGCTAGGGACTGCGATGATCGATTGGGCGAATGGTCAGGAGATCGGCTTTTCCCACTTTCTGACTTTGGGGGAAGGGGTTGATGTTGATCTGCCCTCAATCATCGATTACTTCGCTCAGGACCCCTATACCCAGTCAATCCTTATTCAGCTAGACCACCTGGTCGGTTCGTCCCGAAATCTGCTTAGTTCGCTGCGGGCTGCATCGCGGAACAAGCTGGTGCTGGTACTTAAATCCAATATGGTCTTCGATGAAGATAAGGAGAACCAGCCCGCTCTGGGGATCAAAGATGAAGATCTTATCTATGATGCAGCACTACGTCGTGCCGGTGTGGTACGGGTAGATACCGTCGATCAGCTCTATAACGCATTGGAGACCCTAACGCGGATGAAGCCGATGCGAGGTGAGCGTCTGGCGTTAGTCTGCAACGGTATGGGGCCAAATGGTCTGGCTACCGATCAGTTGTTACGAAACGGGGGTGAGCTGTCTGAGCTTTGTGAGGACACAGTCACCGCACTGCGAGAGGTTTTACCCGATCATTGGAACTTGAAAAATCCCATTGATATGCACTCCGACGCAACGCCGGAACGTTTTGCTAAGGTTACCCAGTTATTGACGAAAGATCCTAATGTGGATGCGGTGCTGGTGATACATGCGCCAACACGTCTAGCGCCAGGGGTAGATACCGCGGAAGAGGTGATCAAAGTCGCACGTAATACCCCGCGTAATATTCTCACCTGCTGGATGGGGCGTAGCACGGCAATTGAATCCAGAAATCATTTTAATACTGCGGGCATTACTACCTTTATTACACCGGAAGAAGCGGTTGATGCTTTCATGCATATGGTTGAGTTTCGTCGTAATCAGGAAGTGATGAGACAAACCCCTGCGCCGTTTCTTGATCAGAATGAACAGAACCATATTCGGGCCAAAAAGCTGATTGCTGACGCGTTGGCAGAAGGGCGGGATTATCTAACCCATAATGAAGCCACCGATCTGTTGGATCAGTACGACATTCCGGTATCACATACCCATTATGCAGATGATGTTGAAGGGGTTGTTGAGATAGCTAAAAAGCTTGGTGGAGCTGTTGCGGTTAAAGTGATGCACCGGGAAAATGTTTATCCGTTTAATTATGACAACAAAGACAACCCTCGCTGGAAAGATCTAGCGCTGGATCTGTTCTCCTGTTCTGATGTTAAGCAGGCGGTTACCCAGTTGGCTTATCGGGTCAGGGAGCGTTTTCCAGAAGAAGAAGTGCAGGGCTTTTGTGTTCAGCAGATGAAACGTGGTTTTCAATCGCTGCAGATTAATATGGGCATCACCCGGGATGATGTGTTTGGTCCGTTGCTGGTCTTCGGTAAAGGGGGCTATTCTGTTGATGTACTGGCGGATCGGCAAGTGATGTTGCCGCCGCTGAATTTGAGTCTGGCGCGCCAGCTGATTACTACTTCACATATCTATTCTGTATTGAGTGAAAATAGCGAGCAGTTGGAACGGGACCTGGAGCAACTGAGTAACCTGCTGATTAAATTATCGCAAATGGTTGTAGATCTGCCTAATCTTAAGGGGCTGGAGATTAATCCGATGTTGATCAATCGCCGTGGTGTGTTGGCGGTTGATGTTTCAGTTTCATTGGGCGAACCCTCCGTTCTGGCGATATCGCCTTATCCAGAATATCTGAGTGAGCATGTGACCCTGCGTAACTCGGGTCGTAAAGCCGTTGTACGCGCCATCCGTGGTGAGGATGAACCTAATCATCTGGAGTTTTATAATACCCTCAGTCCTGAATCGATACGCTTGCGCTACTTTTATAGTCGGGGAGTACCAACTCATCAGGAGCTGGCTAACTGGACTCAGATAGATTACGACCGTGAAATGGCGTTTATTGTTACATCCCCCCGTAAAGATGAGGCGGGATGGGAAACTCTCGGCGTGGTGCGGGCGGTGACCGATGCCGATAATATTCGCGCAGAGTTCTCGGTGGTGATTCGTGATGACCTTCAGGGTGAAGGCTTGGGTGTCGTGCTGATGCAGAAGTCGATCGATTACTGCAAAGCCCGGGGTACCTTGTTACTGGTGGGATCAACACTAACCTCTAATAAAAGTATGCAGGGACTGGCGTTGAAGCTTGGGTTTAAAAACCACTACAACATGGAAGAGGATGTTGTAGAAATGGAGATGATGTTGAACGAGCCAACTGAAGATTGGCAACGGTATCGGTTACAGCACTGATATAATTACGTTTAATGCCCAGAGCAAAGATAAAAACCACCGATAATCCGGTGGTTTTTTTATATAAGGATTAAACGGTCGGGCAGAACATCTCGTGTAGCGTATGAATAATACGTGTAGCGGTATCGCCTGAGAGAGAGTAATAGATTGTTTGTGATTCACGCCGGGTATTGACCAGGCCATCTTTACGTAGCACTGCCAGATGTTGCGACAGAGCGGATTGGCTCAGGTCTAGACACTCATTAAGTTCTGTTACCGAAAGTTCTTTACCATCCAGATAGCAGAGAATCAGCAATCGACTCTCATTGCCTAAAGCTTTCATAAGTTGAGCAGCCTTACTGGAGTTCTCTTTCATCATCGCCAGTGTTTCGGGCGTCATCTGCTGGGGAGCCGTGTTCAATCTGTTTACCGCCTGTTCTTATTATCGTGTAGAGCTCTGATGGAGCTTTATATTCCCTACATTACATAGGTCATTCTACTGTAGAGACGGCTAAATCTCAATTTACTAATGTAGTACTTTTAAATATTAGTATATTCTAATATAATGTGTAAATTGAACGTTTAGTTATAAGTGAAACAGGAACTGCAGATGCTCCAATCGACACTGATGAATCTCTCCATGAATCGCCCTAAGTGGGTGTTTATCGGGGTGTTATTGCTGACTGCGCTGGCAGGGTTTCAGATACCCTCAATTCAGGTGGATACCGATCCTGAAAATATGCTGCCGCATGATAATCCGGCCAGAGTTTTCCATGACGAAGTGAAACAGCGATTCGGTTTGCACGATATGATCGTTGTCGGAGTAGTTAATAACTCGGAGCAGGGAGTCTTTAACCGGGAGAGCCTGTCTGAACTGAAGCAACTGTCTGATTCAATTGTTCATATGGAGGGTGTCGTCAGCCAGGATATGATGTCTCTGGACCGGGTTGATAATATCAGCCAGGAAGGCCCTGGGACTATCCGTTTTGAATGGATGATGAAGCAAGTTCCACAAGATCAGGCTGGCATTGATCTGATTCGTGAATCCGTTGAGCGTTTGCCCCTGTTGAATAACACTCTGGTTTCCGGTGATGGTCAGGCTGCCGGTATCTATATACCAATCACTAAGAAATCCGAAAGCTACCGGATCTCAGGGGAGATTCAGGCAGAGATTGAGAAGCTCAGCGGTAATAACCAGTATTACATCTCAGGCTTACCAGTGGCAGAAGACACTTTTGGTGTTGAGATGTTTATTCAGATGGCGATCTCTGCACCCCTGGCCGGACTGATGATCTTTATCTTGATGTGGGTGTTTTTCCGCAGCTTCCTTCTGATTACAGCACCGATGCTGGTGGCGATGGGCTCTGTGATTATTACGATGGGCTTGTTGATTGGGCAAGGCTATACCGTGCATATCATGAGCTCGATGATCCCCATTTTTCTGATGCCAATCGCGGTGGTCGATTCAGTGCATATACTGTCAGAATTTGCTGATCGGTATCGCCCGGGAGATGACCCCAAAAAAGCATTATCAGAGGTTTTAAGTCATCTGTTCACGCCGATGCTGTTTACCTCAGTAACCTCTGCGGTTGGCTTTGCTTCATTGGCCTTTACGCCTATCCCTCCGGTGCAGATTTTCGGTCTGCATGTGGCGTTTGGCATTATGCTAGCCTTCCTGCTGACCATCATACTGGTACCCGCTTATATCGTTAGCCTTTCACCTAAGCGGATGGCACAACTGCAAAACCATAGCATTGAAGAGGATGATAGTTCGTTTTTAGGGCGGTTATTGATTTTTACCGGACGTTTTTCTATCGCCCGCGCTAAGACCTTGTTGGTGGTGTTTACGCTGATCGTTGTCGGTAGTGCATATGGGGTGGCGCAGATTCAGATAAATGACAATCCGGTACGTTGGTTTAAGCCAGATCACCCGTTGCGGGTGGCCGATCGGGTTATGAATCACCATTTCCCAGGTACCTATAATGCGTTTCTTGTTCTTGATAAAACTGGGGATCTGAAAAGTGGATTAGATCAACAGCTAGTGTTTAGAGCCTCACAGGCCGGTGTGGCGTTACAGCAAACTCTCACCAGTGCTGCGAATGACAGCTTTACTGAATATACCAATGCACTGATAAATGAATTTGATCAACTGAGTTACGATGATGCTGCCAATGAAGGTTTATGGCTTGAACTGCTCGATCTGACTGAAAAGGCTCAGGTGAGCAGCAAATATTTCCTCACGCCAGAAGCAATAACTTACCTGGATGAACTTCAGAGTTATCTGGATAGCTCTGAATATATCGGTAAGAGTAATGGATTGCCTACACTGCTGAAAACCGTATATCGCGAGCTGCAGGGAGGTGAAGCTGAGTATTACCGTCTACCGCCATCAGCGACGGCAGCGGCTCAGACGGTATTGAGTTTTCAGGGCTCACACCGCCCCGATGATCTATGGCATATGGTAACGCCTGACTACCGCTCTACCACACTGTGGCTGCAACTAAGCAGTGGCGATAATCAGGATATGAGTCAGGTCCTGACGCTTGTTGATGAGTATGTAAAGACACACCCATTACCAGAAGGCGTGGAGCTTAACTGGGCGGGACTCACCTACATCAATGTAGTATGGCAGGATGAGATGGTTAACGGCATGCTGAATAGTCTGATGGGTGCCTTTGTGATGGTACTGGTGATGATGATGTTGCTGTTCCGCTCCGTGAAGATCGGTCTGTTATCAATGCTGCCTCTGACCGTCACTATACTGTTTATATACGGGCTGATCGGGCTGGTGGGCAAAGACTATGATATGCCGATTGCGGTGTTATCAGCGTTGACACTGGGTTTATCCGTAGACTTTGCTATTCACTTCCTCGAGCGCACCCGGGCGATATATCGGGAATGTGGAGATTGGGAGCAGACCGTAGCCGAAGTATACAAAGGGCCTTCCCGGGCAATCAGCCGTAACGCCGTGGTAATTGCCATTGGCTTTACCCCGTTACTGTTTGCGCCACTGGTGCCCTATATTACGGTTGGCTTCTTTCTCGCAACCATTATGGCGGTATCCGCAGCAGTGACTGTCATGCTGTTGCCTGCGGTAATGCAATTGATTAGTAACAAAGATGCTTTGTTTGGCGTAAAGCCAGGTCTGAAGGAGATGCACCATGATTAAGCAACTGATTTCATTATTATCGATAACTTTGACGATGGTGTTTACCACACCAGTGTGGGCTGAAGACCTGACGGATGTAGAGACCATTATTAACCAAGCGACTCTGGCAGCTTACTATCGGGGTGAAGATGGCCGTTCCGAAGCGCGAATGTTGATTGAGGATGCTCAGGGACGTAAACAGCAGCGCCAGTTTACTATTCTGCGACGTGATCATGAGGATGGTGGAGATCAGCAGTTTCTGGTCGCGTTTAGCCGCCCAGCGGATGTTCGTGACACCGTTTTTCTGGTTGAGAAGCACGCTAAGACAGATGATGATCGCTGGCTATATCTTCCCGGGCTTGATCTGGTAAAGCGGATCTCTGCTGGGGATAAACGTACCAGTTTTGTGGGTTCAAACTATTTTTATGAAGATGTTTCAGGCCGTAATCCTGACGAAGATAATCATCAGTTGATTGAAACGACAGAAGAGCATTATCTGGTAGAAAATACGCCCAAAGATGCTAACTCAGTCGAGTTTGGTCGGTATCAGGTATGGATTGAGAAGATCAGCATGTTGCCCGTGAAGATTGAGTATTACGATAGCAGCGACAAGCTCTATCGCCGGGTAGAGGTTTTGGCAACGGAGGACGTACAGGGTATTCCTACGGTGACTAAGTCCAGAGTAAGTGATCTTATCAGCGGTGCCAGTACCACTATGGAATTTCGTTTCATCCGCTATGATCTGGGTATGGAAAGCTCAGTATTTACTGAACGTTCACTGCGCAACCCACCGCGTCAGTGGTTGAAACGTCCACAGCCACTTTAACCGGACCGGAGATCATGTCGATGATGGCAATAAAATACTGGCTGCTGATGGCCTCTATGGTGATTTCAATGCCTACGGCTTTCGCTCAGGAGCCGGTTAAAGGGTCAGGCAGTGAGACCCCGAGTGATGACAACTGGGGTGATGACAATTGGAGTGACGATAGTTGGACTGAAGAGCAAAGCGGCAGTAGCTGGCATGGTTTTATCGAAGCGGGCCTGGGGGGGCGGTTGCAGGAAGACACTGCCGTTAATGAGAAATTTTCTGGGCTGGATGATACGACGCTGGCTGATCTTCGCCTGCGGTTGGAAACAACGGGGTTTATCGGCGATAACCGTTATGCTCTTAAGGCTGATCTTTATGCGGACGGAGTGGAGCAGGGAGTGCGGGTCGATCTTAGAGAGGCCTCTTATACCTTCAGTGCTTCAGAGAGCACCGACGTTAAACTAGGACAGCAGATACTTACCTGGGGTACAGGCGACCTGTTGTTTCTTAACGACCTGTTTGCAAAGGATTGGCAATCGTTTTTTGCCGGACGCGATACTGAATATTTGAAAGCGCCTGTGGCCGCTGCAAAAGCTAGCTACTACGGCGAGTCAGCCAGTCTGGAGCTAGTCTGGATACCGGTGTTTACTTCAGACAGATATATCAACGGTGAGCGATTCTCATGGTTTTCGCCTCAGGCAGGGGAGAACGTTGCTGCACCATCTGGGCGTGTCGATGCAAAGGACCCGGCAAATAGTTTTGCCAATGGAGAATTCGCGGCCCGTATCGCGGGGAGTGTTGATAGCACAGAGTGGGCCTTATATGGTTATCGAGGTTTTCAGAAGCAACCTAACGCCCTGAATGAAAAAGGGCAGCCAGTGTTCACCCGACTTGATGTATTAGGTGCAAGTGTCCGTGGCAATCTTGGTACAGGGTTAGCGAATGCTGAACTGGCCTTGCATATGGCAGAGGACGGTGCAGGTAACGACCCGGTAATGCCCAACGATCAGTTTCGTTTTCTACTGGGATATGAGCGGGAAATACTGCCAAAGTTAACTTTGGGGCTACAATACTATCTGGAACAGACACTTGATTATTCAGCGCTGAGGGCTGCTTCAGCCTCACCATACAATCCTGCACAGTATCGTTATCTTTATACCACGCGATTAAACTATCGCATGTGGCAAGACAACCTTACCTGGTCATTGTTTGCCTTCTATTCACCTAGTGATGATGATCATTTTATTCGGCCATCAGTTACTTATCGCTACAGTGATAATCTGAATATGGTGGTTGGGGCTAACCTTTTTGGTGGTGAGAAAGCACATACCTTTTTCGGTCAGTTTGAGGATGCGAGTAATGTTTATGGACGGATTCGATACGCTTTTTAAGATGGCATTTATCTAGTGACCAAAAAACCGGACATAGTCCGGCTTTTTTATAGGCGGAGAAATAGATAAATTATTCAGATACCTCAGGTTCTCCCTCAGACTGCTCAGGGTTAAGCAGTGTATCAACCAGCGCGGTGAGCTTTTCTTGTATCAGGTCGTAAGTGGTATCAATATTCGTTGCGATATCACCTTCAAGAACCTGCAAACCACCGAGAATTTCACGGGCTTCACTAAAGCCCTGATCAATACCGCCGGCAATCAACTTAACAAAGCTTCGTACCTGAGTTTCGTAATCCATCTCAGGGTGCTGGTCCTGATAGCTATTGAAGAAGTTGGCGCTCAGTCCGACAATACGTTCCGCTGTCGCAGCAGGACTCATATCTATCCCGGAGTCGTAGGCTTTCTGTATCGCAGAAGGCCCCATATCGGTTTCAAGGACTTTGTTAATCTCACTGACTACACTGCTGTATAACAGCGCCAATGAGTCATTGCCAGAGGATATACTGACATCCAGAGATGCCTGAAGGATGGCTTTGTTCTGTACTGTTTTATCGAGCGTTGCCTGCGACTGTTTAGTTGCAAGATTACTCTCTGTTGCTGGTTGGTTTTGTGTCGGTTTGATTTCCATATCGGGCCCTCCGCTTAAGTTTAAGAATTACATAAAAGCGCAATTCCCATAATACTAGAGGGGTTATCGGCAGCAGAACCGATTTTGTGCGTGAAACTTATTCATGTTGAGGTGGTAGCTCTGCGCTTTCGCGGTTGAGCTATATGACAGGCAACGGAACGGTTCCGGCCCTGTTGTTTGGCTAGATAGAGCGCTTCGTCCGCTTGTTTAATAACGGACTGGCTATCTTTATGGTCGTTAGTCTTTTGGCACAAACCGATACTAATAGTGACCTGGGTTGTGCCATTGTCACTACTCTTTCTAGTACGCTGTTTGCGGCCTTGCTTTTCATCACCGGGCCGGCTCTTATCGCGGACCTGCATAGGATATTCAGCAACGGCTGTTCTTACTTTCTCTGCTATCTCAATCGCTTTGACTTCGTCCATATGTTTAAACACGATGGTGAACTCTTCGCCGCCGTACCGGTAAACGGTAGAGCCGCTTGCTGCCTGACGCATCTGGCTGGCAACCATCTTTAGAACCTGGTCACCGACATCATGACCGTATGTGTCGTTGAATTTTTTAAAGTGATCGATATCTACCATGGCCAGTGTGTAACGACGGCCGGCACTAATCAATGTGTTTTCCAGGGCCCGGCGGCCCGGCAGGCCGGTAAGTTCATCAATGAACGCCATGCTGTAAGAATTAAAAAGAACAGTAAAAAGGATCAGTATCAGAGAGAGGCTACAACTGAGTGCTGAGATATAGGGTTCACTGAACAGGGCGAGCATCACTGCGATAGCCAGTGTCACCAATGCCAGGCAAGCATCGGCCAACGTGCCTCGAAACCAGAGGATTAATAACCCCAATAAAATTGATAGGCTAAAGATGGCAGCTGACCATTGGCTGATCAGGTAAGGGTCGGAAAACATCTGAATAAGTCCCATAGGCAGGGAGGTAAGCCATTGAGCTAACAGATTGTTTTGTGCAGCAAGCCAAAGAACCGCATAGCCGAAGAGAATAATAGGTGTGTATTTAAGCATCCAGCGGAGGCTCAATCCGCGCTCCGGCATAAAGCTGATAAACAATTGCAGGGCAGGAAAGAGGAGACTGATTATGCTGAATAGTACGAAGTTGTCAGGCTGATTCAGACTGCTTTGTAGTTGGCTTTGGATGAGTAAGAATAACCCCAACAGGTTTAGCGTCGAGAGTAGTAAGCGGCCCTGATTAAAACTGATGCACAATGTTAGTGAAATGACAGCAAGTAGAGAGGGGGCGTAGCCCAGCAGTTGTTGCTGGCTAAAAGATAGACTGTTTAGCTGGCTATGAATGACAGGCGAAAGTAGTAGCAGAATTAAGCCTGGAAGCATCAGCTTTAGAATTTTCTGCAGATTGTAAAGCAGCACCTAGTCTCTCCTTTGCCTAATGCGCCTATCCTAACATGGAGGGACAGCAGGGAAAGGTTCTCAGTTACCGGATTGGGTAATACAGGGTTGATATGATAAAAAAATGCCGCTAATAGCGGCATTTTAAATTCAGGGCATTCAACAGAGGAAGTCAGTGCCAATAGTAGCTGTTTAATTAAGCTGCTTTCTTGAAGCCGATCAATCCGGCAATCGTGAAAGCGGGACACCAGCCTGTGAATGCGGATTGAAGCAGACTGGCACCAAACACAGCTGTTAGATAGAGAATCCACTGGGGGGCAGCAAAGAACATAAAGGCAGCTACTGTAAGTAGAACGCCGGCCCCTGCAATAATGTGGACGCCCTGATGAATGCTCATACCCCTATCGCAGCTTTGTTCTTTTAACTTCAGCGTACGAAAAAAGCTAATAGCAGGGCACCACTTCGTGAAGCCAGACTGCAGGAGGTTAAGACCAACGAACCCTGTCAGGTAATACCAGGCAGGATTCATATAGGTGCCCAACGCTAAACTTATCAGGATTACGCTTCCTGCCAACAGGCGCAGTGCGGCATTAAGAGTCATGATGATTACCTCAAAGATATGATTGAGTGAGTTTTATTCTTTATATTATATATTAGTTATATATAATATAAAGAATAAAATTGCACAAACTAAGAATGATTACCTTGGTCTGGATCAAAAGAATAAATTTGCAAAATCTTAGCTCTGACTCATGCTTACTTAGGAAGGTGCGGATAAGTGCAAGGTGTTCTCTGAAAGCTGGTACTCAGAGGGGTGCTAAGGTGAAGGGGGCATCGACGCTTATTAAAGGCAGAGAGGAGGTATATCAGTGGATATCCGAAAAATTCTGGTGAATGTTGAACAGGGTAGGGATTGCACACTGCTGCTGGAGAAAGCATTGCGTCTGGCTGAAGGAAGCGGAGCAAAGGTCGAACTATTCCGCTGCTGTTACAACAGCTCTTTACGTAATAGCTATCTGCTTGATAAAGAGTCTTTAATAAGAGCTGAGCATGGTTATATGCATCAGGCTGAAGCTGAACTGGAACTGTTAGTCGAACCTTTCGAGAGTCTTGGTATTGAGGTGGATTTGGATGTTTGTTGGCAGCGGCATCATGCTGAGCACATTGTACGTAAGGTACTACGTTTTGAACCGGATATTGTTCTACACCAGATAGAACAGCATAGTCGTCTTGGGCATTATATTTTTGATCAGAGTGACTGGTTGTTGATTAGGGAATGTCCTGCGCCACTCCTTCTCGTTAAACACAAAGCTTGGTCTG
>JAGPUU010000339.1 GCA_018067325.1 Amphritea sp. | reverse complement strand
AGATCGTCTGGCAGTATTCGTGTGACAGTTCCTGTCGCGCTGATTTGAAGATTACTTTGGCGGTTCTTATACGCCTGTTGCAGCGCCTCATCGTTATTAACTAACGGCTGATCATTTGAATATTGTGACGCAGGCTTAGGTTGATCGTGAAAGCTGTTGTAGCCCATGCCCAGAACAACGATCCCGATCACTATAATAGCGGCACTCAGCGGACTGATTCCGCCCTTGCGCTTAGATGATATCGCGCCCCGCGGGTTGCGTGAGCGGGACTGAGAATGATTCTGAGGCTTTGCAGGTGATGCGTAACGGGTAACCCCGGAGATATGGGCATCAGCAGCCCGAAGTCTGCCATCGCTGCCCTTCATGGGCTGATAATGGATTATGTCGCCGGTGCGAGGTTTACGGGGGATGTTGCCGAAGTCTCGAATATGCACGAAGACGTCTTTGCTACTGTCTGCTGGCTTGATAAAGCCAAATCCTTTGTCATCTTTCCAGACCACCAACGTCCCTGTCTGCTGTTCCATCGGTCGTTATCTTCCTGTTAGGTACCCGCCGTTTATTACTTAGATCTCAACCCCATAGCGGCCTAGTGATTAATTGGCAGCTGCATATGGAAAGTTGACCCCAGATCAGGGTCTGAAGTGACTGCCATATGGCCCTGATGTTGTTCACTGATAATATAGTATGAGAAAGACAGATGCTGCCCGGTATCAAAATCTTCAGCCTGAGTACTATTGCTGAAAAACGGTTCGAACAATCGCATCTGCTCCTCGCTGGTCAGGCCAACACCGTTATGCTGAATCTTTACCCAAAGGTTGTCGTAGCTCTCTGAAAGAATGATTTTTATGGTTGGCTCAAAAGGTGCTCCTACCAAGTTTTCATTTCCAAGCTTCTTCTGCATCGCAATACAGGCGTGACGGAACAGGCTAAGGAAAACCTGCTGTAATTCGGTGATATAACAGGGGACCTGTGGAAGGCCTTTTTCAATCTGCCATTCCAGCTTCACCTCTCTAAACATCAGCCCTTCAGAGATTGTGATTACCTCTTTACCCAGGTTAACCGTATGCTCCATTACATCAACAATGTCGGCCATCTGTTTTTCAGCTTGGCGATTACGGGCGAACGTCAGCAGGTTGTGAATAATGCTGGAAACCTGGTCGCCTTTATCGGACATATCCCTGAAGATCACATCCATCTGAGCCGATGTATCACTATCGCCCTGCTCTAGAGCTGGAACGGACGCCATGATGTTTTTAAATCGCTTTATATCCATCAGGATCGACTGCAATGGGATATTAATATCATGGGCCATGGTTGAGGCCAGCTCCCCCATAAACGACATCTTGTCGTTATGGATTAGCAGGTTTTCAGCTGTCGTTTGTTTTGAAACGTCATCCACCAGAATAACAACCCCGGCTTCGGTGCCCTGCAATGGATAGATGGTAATGTCAAAATGAGACAGGCTTCGAAGGCTCTGTTTCAGGTGGATTGTTTTGTTCTGTTCAATCGCCTGCTGAATATGTTCTGGTACCACGGTCATGGTTGGGTAGGCTTCCCAAAGCGTTTTTCCGAGCGCCTTCTCAGAAGAGACGCCGGACAGCTCTTCGACTCGCCTGTTCCACTGGGTTACCTGTCCATCTTTGTTTAGTCCTACCAGCATCAGAGGCATCGAGGTGAGTATGTCTTTGACATATGACTCAGACGCACGTAACTGATCAGAGGTGATGACATGCTCTGAAATCTCGGATTCCAGTAACAAGTTGCTCTGCGTTAGCTTCTTGTTTGACTCGTCTATAGTTGCTGTCCGCTCTTTAACCCGCTGTTCCAGTTCCTGCTTAATGGTGGTCAGTTCACGATTAGCTCTGTGGGCACGCCGGCTATAAATAAACAGATATACCGCTGCGATCGATAGAATAATGATTAACGTTGCGCTACTAAAATTAGCCAGATGTTGCCACTTGGTTTTGCCGTTTTCATCTTTAAATAAGTCGATGCCAGCGGCAGCCCAAGGGCTATGTAAACAGAGTGCGAGTACAAAGAGTGCATGTTTAATCATATGTATTTTAACTAATCCTGATGAATAACAGAGAGGAAGCTCTGCCATGATAATAACTGACCGACAAGAATAATAGCCGCTTTAATTGCCTGAATATAGCCTTAGTCGGATTTTGATATCCGTTTTATTCTATAGGGCCTAGTGCTGATGTCGTTATTAACATTGCATCTTGCTCACAGGAAATTGCTCTATAAGCCTTAATTTATTCTTTCCTGGAATAAGAATTTTAACGTCTACTGGTCAATTACCGTCATTCGTGAACCTGGCAGATGACCGCTTCGGCTTTGACGTAGACGCTTAACCGGACGCTCATCAATAAAAATATGAATAACAGCAGTGAGTAAGGCTATTCCTGCGGCAGCCCACCAGACGCTGTTATAACTACCAGTTTGATCGAACATGTAGCCGCCCACCCAGACACCTGTAAACGAGCCCAGCTGATGATTCAGGAAAACAATACCGTATAGAGTCCCCATATGCTTAAGACCAAACATCTGTACGACCAGGCCCGAGGTTGCCGGAACGGTTGCCAGCCACAGAAAGCCGGTAGCAATTGAGAATAGATAAACGGAGGTTGTCGTGATTGGCAGCAGCATGAATAACGCTATAGCCACCGCCCGAAGCGCATAGATAATACCCAACAGATTTTTCTTTGAATAGCGGCCTGACCAAGAGCCGAAGAGCAAACAGCCAAAGATATTAAACAACCCGATGAGCGACAGACTGGTCACGGCGACTGAAGCGTCGAAACCTTTATCTGACAAAAATGAGGGCATATGCACCGTAATAAATGCAAGCTGAAAGCCACAGACAAAAAAGCCAGCGATTAATAGCCAGTAATGTAGATGGCCACCCGCTTCCTGCAGCGCTTCTTTAAGGGGCTGTGATGATTCTTCCTGGTCAGTTTCACCTCCCTCTGAATCCTTGCGAAAAGGCGCAGCAAACATCAGCATGCAAAGCGCCCCGCCGCCCAACAGCAGTAAGGCTGTTTGCCAGCCATAACTGGCAATAAAGGCCTGAGCTACCGGGATAACCATTAGCTGGCCAGCAGAACCGGCCGCGGTACCCAATCCCAATGCGAAAGCACGCTTTTCAGGCGCAACCATCCGCGCCAGTGCTGGCAAAATCACGCCAAAACCGGTTCCGGCAATGCCCATCCCAATCAGAATGCCCGCCCCGCTGTGAAGTGCCCAGGCGCTATCAGCGGTGGCTGTTAGATACATTCCCAATGCGTAGATCAGCGCTCCGATAATCAGTGTTTTGAACGTGCCAAATCGATCAGCAAAAGCGCCAGTAAAGGGCTGAAACAGACCCCAGCAGAGATTCTGTAACGCCAGAGAAAAGGCAAAAACTTCACGGCCATACCCAAACTCACTGGATATAGGCGCCATAAAGAAACCCATTGATGAGCGCAGGCCAAAGTTGATTGCAAGTATCAAACAGGCGGCAACGACGAATATGCTCAGAAGCTTTACATGATTATTCATAGGATTGTATTCGATAAGGTCCAAGCATTGAGATGATATGGCGTTAACTAAGCGCTCATTATACAGATCGAAAATGGCAATCGGCAGGTACAGATGGTGATAGAAATGACGTAAAACTGATTAACAGCCGTGTACTCGCTTTCCTGAAAACAATCTCTTCCAGAGAGTAGTTTCAAACATATATCCATTCCCTTGCTGTTTTTCTACTACGCTTATCTCTGTTATAGGCATTAATTAAAGAGGTAAAAGGTTATGTCTGATCACCATACTTATAAGAAAGTTGAGGTTGTTGGTTCCTCGCCAACAGGAACTGATGATGCGATTCGTAATGCGCTGACGGAGTGTAGTAAATCGCTAAAAAACATCGATTGGTTTGAGGTTATTGAAACTCGTGGGCATGTTGTGAATGGCGAAATCGGACATTTTCAAGTAACTCTGAAAGTAGGTTTCAAACTGGAGCATAGTTAGAATAAAGCAGAAGATTGAGTGTTTTAATTTTTAATAAAATAATTTAAAATCAAATTGATAAGAAAGTTATCTATAAATTGGTTTAACTCATGATAGTTTTTCTTTATCGGGTGTTTTTTTGAGTTTTTAATTGTTTTTGGGATCAAATCAATCTAACACCCTAAGTCCTGATTTTAGATAAAGTACGCGTATTAGCCAGCGTGGCCAAAGATACAAAACTGAATATGGCTTACAAAAACAGAACTACTTCCTTTCCTGTCATGTCCAGTAAATCGAATTCACCAGCAGGTATAAAGGTTGCAATGTTCCCCTGTCATAGCGATATCGATATATGGTTTTCAGTCAGCTGACGGAGAGCCCGGCATCTAAAGTCAAACAACAACAGACTCAACCCCTGCACGGGTAATAGATTCAGGTAGTAAGTCGCCACGGGCAATATCGGTTAATTATGTAATATTTAGATTTATCACTCCCTTTACTGGCGTTCTCCCAAAAACTCTCACCAACGACCAATAAGTAAGCGACTCCTTGATCCAGGGAATGCTTTGTTGTGGGGTTTTGATAGCTGCAGACACAACAGGTCCTGCCGCCCTTTGGGTCTAGCAGATATAAGCGTTATAGATCTGACTGCGAATACAGTGTCGCCAACTAGATAAGCAGGCCAGGCGAATAAAAACATAATATGTATTATGTATTTATAATACGAATCGCCGATCTGATCGACAGATAATGCCCATTAAACAGCTTAACCTGCTTTACTCAGATGCAGTCCGACTCTAATATACTGTTTATATATACAGTATGGCTTATAAATTATGCATATTTCATTGCTGGGGCGTTATTTGCGCCCTTCCGCCTCGATTGCTTTACCTTTGTTTATGAACAGTGTTGCAGCAGGATTTCCTTCACCCGCACAAGATTACATTGAGCGCACTCTGGATCTGAATGAGCTTTGCGTCCAGCATCCGGCAGCCACCTACTTTGTCCGGGCAGATGGCGATTCGATGAAGGGGGCTGGTATTTTTTCCGGGGACGTTCTGGTGGTCGACCGCTCATTGACCGCGGTTCATGGGGATATTGTCATCGCCTGTATCGATGGAGAGTTTACGGTTAAAGAATTGAACACTCGCCCTGTATTACAGCTGGTGGCTCATAACCCTGCCTATGCGCCCATTAAGCTAGGCGAAGAAAGTACCCTTGAGCTGTTTGGCGTGGTCACGACGGTTGTCCACTCCGTACGTCAGCGGGGTAAGTAACGGTGTATGCCCTGGTCGACTGCAATAATTTCTATGCCAGCTGTGAAAGGCTGTTCCGACCAGACCTGCAGGGACGCCCCATCGTCGTGCTATCTAACAACGACGGCTGCGTGGTAGCGCGCAGTGCGGAGGCTAAACGGTTAGGTATCAAGATGGCAGTGCCGCTGTTTCAGGTACAGGAACAGATAGATCGGGAAAATATCGCCGTCTTCTCCTCCAATTATGCGCTCTATGGCGATATATCCGCCCGGGTTATGACCGTACTGGAGCAGCAAGCTTCTGCGATTGAGGTTTACTCAATCGATGAGGCGTTTCTTGATCTGAGCGGCCTTGAAGCTAATCATTCGCTGGTGGAGCACGGTTTACAGTTAAAGCAGCGGGTATATCAATATACCGGCATCCATGTGTCGGTGGGTATCGCGCCGACGAAAACCCTGGCCAAGCTCGCAAATCACGCAGCTAAGCAGTACCCGGCGACTCTGGGCTCGGTGGACCTGAGTGACCCGCAACGACAGCGTCGCTTACTCAGTTTGTTGCCGGTGCAGGAGGTATGGGGCGTGGGCCGGCGTTTGTCACAAAGACTGAAGCAGCAAGGTATAGAAACCGCTTTGGCGCTCGCTGATTGTGATCCAACGTGGGTTCGCAGCCACTACTCCGTAACGCTGGAGCGTACAGTGCGAGAACTGAACGGTCAGCCCTGTATGGAGCTGGAAGAGTGCCCTCCACCTCGGCAACAGATACTTTGTAGTCGTTCTTTTGCCCGTCGAATTACCGAGTACAAGGATATGCGCTCAGCTGTCGCGCAGTACGCGGCCCGGGCAGCTGAGAAGCTGCGGGAGCAAGATGGTTTAGCCCGAGTGATTACTGTTTTTATCCGTACGAACCCTCATAGTCAGCACGAACAATTCTATAGCAACAGCGCGAGCCGAATTTTGAGCGTGCCCAGCGCAGATTCTCGACGGCTATGTG
>JAGPUU010000116.1 GCA_018067325.1 Amphritea sp. | reverse complement strand
CAGCAAAACCCTGAATATCTCTGGATCGGGTGCTCCGACAGCCGAGTGCCCGCCAACCAGATTGTCGGCATGTTACCCGGTGAACTGTTTGTGCATCGTAATATCGCCAATCTGGTGTTACACACCGATCTGAATTGTCTCTCCGTTATCCACTTTGCCGTTCATGTCCTGGGGGTTAAACATATCATTGTATGTGGCCACTATGGCTGCGGTGGTGTGCGTGCCGCCCTGAGTAATCAGGACTTCGGACTGATTGATAACTGGTTGCGACATATTAAAGACATTGGTTACCACTATCGTGAAGACCTGTTGGCAGAAACGGATGAAGAGGGTCGTGTTAATCGTCTGTGCGAACTGAATGTACGCCAGCAGGTGAAAAATATCTGTCACTCCGGCATCGTGCAACAGGCCTGGAAACAGGGTCAGTCACTGTCGGTACACGGTTGGATCTACAGCATTGAAGACGGTCTGATTAAAGACCTCGAAGTGGACATCGATAGTGATGGAGACATGCCTGGCATTTATGCCATGCAGAAATAGATTAGCCAGGTTAGAGCTTTCCCAAAGAAGCCAGTTGATTAGCATTACGTAGTTATAGGTCGATGTCTGGTAACCAGACATGATAGACGAACCTGTTGCAGAGGATCTCAGCGATGATACAAACGCCACAAGGCCTGGTTGACGGTCTGGGAAGAAAAATTGATTACGTACGGTTATCGGTAACCGACCGCTGTGATTTCCGTTGTGTCTATTGTATGGCTGAAGATATGGAGTTTCTGCCCAGGGCTCAGATCTTATCGCTGGAAGAGATCGTCTCGTTAGGACGCTCGCTGGTTAATTTGGGTATCCGCCGCATTCGCCTCACCGGCGGTGAACCTCTGGTTCGCGGTGGGTTAGTTGATTTGATTCGCGCCTTAGCCTCTCTGCCTGGACTCGACGAAGTAACACTGACCACTAACGGTTCGCAACTGACCAAGCTGGCGCAGCCGCTAAAAGATGCGGGCCTGAAACGTATCAATATTAGTCTCGATAGCCTAAATGCGGAGCGGTTTTTACGCATGACACGGCGGGACATGCTGGCCCGGGTATTGGCCGGTGTTGATGCTGCGATTGCCGCCGGATTTGAGCGTATCAAACTCAATGCCGTGGTGATGCGTGGCTACAATGATGATGAAATTTTTGATCTGCTGGAATATGCCCAAACACGGGATATTGATATCAGCTTTATTGAAGAGATGCCGCTGGGTGAGATTCGCAGCCATGATCGTAAACAGGCTCATTTTTCCAGTGATGAAGTAAAACAGTATATCGAACAACGCTATCAACTGCTGCCCAGTACTGAGACGACCGGTGGCCCTTCCCGTTATTACCGTATCCCCGGCCAGACTGGCCGAATCGGTTTTATCTCCCCCTATAGCCATAACTTCTGCAGCAGCTGTAATCGTTTGCGTGTGACTGCCGAGGGGCGCTTGTTGCTTTGTTTAGGGCAGGAAAACTCATTAGATTTAAGATCGATTTTACGTGGTTATCCGGGTGAGCCCGAACGGCTTGAAAATCAAATACGTGATGCCGTAAGTCGTAAGCCTGCCGGCCATGAATTTGCCGATCAGGATGCTCCCCAGGTGTTGCGTTTCATGAATATGACAGGCGGGTAACATGATCACTCTGCCAAGTGGGACTAATGTTTCTTACCATTCTCTTGAGACGGTGCGTCAGAATGTACTGCTGTCAGCTCTGACGGATGGCCAATTCTATAATTTGATGAAAAAGGCCAAATTCATAGAGCTTAGCGATGGCGATCATCTGTTTATGCAGGGGGATGAGGCAAAACGCTTTTTTATTATTTTGCAGGGGAATATTAAGTTTTTCCGTCTAACCTCGGGTGGTAAAGAGACGGTGATCAATGTGTTTGGTGAACAAGACCCCGTTGGCGAAGCGGCGATGTTCATGGCAGAGAAGCATTATCCGGCCAGCGCTACGGCGGTTAAACCTGCTGCTGTGTTATCTATCTGTTGCCAGGATTACCTGCAATTACTCCATCATTCTTTTGAAAGTTGTATGGGCATTTTAGGCTCAATGGCGAGTCGACTGCAGCGGAGCATAGGTGATATTGAGGTTCTTACACAGCAGAGCGCCGTCCATCGAGTCGCCCATTTTATTCTGAGCCTTATCGATGAGAGAGCGTCTGATTCTGTTGAAGTGAGATTGCCGGCGACTAAACAGTTGATTGCAGCAAGATTAGCGATGCAGCCAGAAACACTATCCCGGGTTATGCGTGAGCTTCAAGATAAAGATTTGTTGGGTGTTCAGGGCCGCAACTTAACCATACTCAGCGTGGCCCGTTTAAAAAAACTAATTCGATGAAACCACGTGATCTACCAGCCAGGCTTAAAAAAATAACCGGTGTTGAGCGATCAGAATGACCGGTTAAACGACCGGTTTTATCAGCAAGGTTATCAAAAATTATAGTGGCCGTAGTGAGGCTGACCGCGTGGTATTGCACGGGGAGCAACTAACTAGCAGTCTGCACTTGTAATTGATTTAAGGAATATTGCCATGGGGCATGCGAAAAAAGATGTGCAGTTTCAGCCTTTGAATATAGCTGTGCTGACCGTTTCAGATACCCGGACTCTGGAAACAGATGGCTCGGGTGATACTCTGCAACGGTGTCTGCTCGACAGCGGGCACCGTCTATCAGACCGGCAGATCCGGCCTGACGATATATACGAACTACGCGCCGTGGTGTCTGACTGGATCGCACGGGAAAATGTGCAGGTTGTACTGGTGACCGGCGGTACCGGTTTTACCGTTCGTGATAATACCCCAGAAGCATTACTGCCTTTGTTTGATAAGGTGATTGAGGGCTATGGAGAGCTTTTCCGTCAGATCTCTCTTGCTGAAATTGGTACCTCGACGATTCAATCCCGGGCCGTCGCGGGAGTCGCCAATCGTACCGTGATTTTTGCTATGCCAGGTTCCCCGGGGGCCTGTCGTACCGCTTGGGAAAAAGTGATTTGTGAGCAGCTTGATGTTCGTCACCGCCCCTGTAACTTTGTCGAAATGGTGCTGCCGGATGTTAGCAGCGCCTGTGGGTCAAGATCATGAGTGCATGTGGTTGTGACAGTGGCAGTGATAGGCTGATGCCCTTTGCCGAGGCGCTGAAAACATTACTGACGTCGGCTCAGTGTATTGAAGAAACTGAAATTCTGCTGCTGGATCAGGCTAACGGCCGGGTTCTGGCAGAACCTGTGATATCGAAGATCTCGGTGCCGCCAGCTGCCAACAGCGCAATGGATGGTTATGCGGTGAACATTGAGTCTCTGTCAGAGGGGCTTTGTCTGCCGGTGAGTCAGCGTATCCCTGCCGGACAGCAAGGTGAAGCGTTACAGCCTGGGACTGCGGCACGGATTTTTACCGGCTCTGAAATACCGCCCGGTGCTAATGCAGTGGTTATGCAGGAACGTTGTATCAGGCAGGGGGATAAAGTTACTTTTGAGGGTGTTCCTGAAGCCGGCGCCAATATCCGCCCGGCAGGACAGGATGTTTTGCCCGGAACCTGCGTAGCAGAAAAGGGTGCCAGGTTGGATAGCCGCCATCAGGGGGTAATCGCTTCGGTTGGCGTCAACCGTTTGAAGGTATACCGGCGTCTACGAGTAGAGATTATCACCACCGGTGATGAATTAGTGATGCCGGGCGAGCCCTGTGCTGCGGGCCAGATTTACAATTCCAATTATTTTATCCTCAGGGGAATGCTCGAGACGCTGGGATGCGAGGTGATATTCACCGGTATCATCGGTGATACTCTGGCCGGAACCCGCGATGCTCTGAGTTTAGCTGCCGAACGTGCTGATTTGGTTCTCAGTAGTGGTGGGGTGTCCGTCGGTGAAGAAGATTATGTAAAAGCTGCGGTTGAGAGCCTCGGTGAGCTGGACTTATGGCGTTTGGCGATCAAACCAGGAAAACCGCTGGCCTACGGCCGGATCGGTCAGGTCCCTTTTATGGGGCTGCCAGGTAACCCTGCGGCGGTGCTGGTAACCTTTCTGATGATTGCGCGTCCTTATCTGCTCAGCATGCAGGGTTGTAACGCGGTAGAACCGCCTTGTTTCCCTGTTAAAAGTGGTTTCAAACGTGATAAAGCGATACCCCGGGACGAGTTTCTGCGGGCGAGTTTGGAGTGGTCAGAGGGGCAGCTTTATGCGGCACCTATCCATAGCCAAAGTTCGGGTGTGTTGAGTTCGTCGGTAATGGCGCAGGGGTTTCTGCGGATACCGGCACAGCAGAAAGTATGTGAACACGATTTGCTGCCTTTCTATCCCTTCGACGGACTGTTGAGCTGATATGTCTGATACTGGATTTACCCGGCTGGCGGGCGTTGTATTGGCAGGTGGGCAGGGCAGTCGTATGGGCGGGCAAGACAAAGGGTTGGTGCCTTTTCGTCAAGCGCCAATGATTAGCTGGACGCTACAGCAAGTCAGGCCTGTGGTTGATCATCTGATGATTAGTTGTAACCGTAATATGCATCTCTATTCCCGCTTTGGAGAAACTCTGGTGAGTGATCATGAGGTGGGATATTGCGGTCCGCTGGCCGGTATTCAGGCTGCTTTGGCCGAACTGGACACCGGTTTCAGTCACCTGTTGGTACTCCCCTGTGATACCCCTCTGCTGAGTTTACAGGTGATAGATAGGTTGGTGGCTAGCGCCCGGCAGTACCCTGATCATATTGTTTTCCTAAAAACGGGAGACCGTGAACACTATCTACATGCTGTCATTCCGGTTTGCTACCAGACCGCATTGAAACAGTGGCTGGCCTCTGGTCAGGGTGCTGTGGGACGTTGGTACCGTCAGTTTCCACATTATGTTCTGGATGCCAGCAGGGATGGTGATTGTCTGCTGAATATGAATACACCAGAATTATTGGCTGTGGGAGCCTGACGCGCTCTTAGCCGCCCGATAGCTGAGAATGGCGATCAGAATCCGTGGTTAAGCTAACGCTTCGCGTGCCCCCTTGTAGGACTGCTAATGCTGCTATCAGGTGGGGCATTAGGACTGGAAAACACT